>JBJMNM010000001.1:0-5630 GCA_045804305.1 Gemmatimonadaceae bacterium
CACCGGAATGTAAATCGGCGCGCTACGGGAACGTGAGCATGATGTCGCTCGCGTGCCGGCCTTTGCGGCGGCGCGCCGTGTGCTCGTAGCTTACGAGCATGGATCACGCAGTCACGCTCGCGCGTCACTTCGCCCGCCTCGTCTGGCTGCTGTTGCACGACGCCGGCAGTGTGGACGAGCAGAAGGCGCAGCTTCGGGCCATCGTCACCCTGGCGAAAGGCGGTGGCGCGACTCTCGAGCCGAGTGCCGACTCGATCTCCGCCGACGGAACGCCGCTCGCCGCCGCGCTGTCCGGCGTCCGCGAAGTGGCAGAGCAGATGGCTGTGCACAGCGTGGCGAGCATCTACATCGACGCCAACGCACTCGCCGCCGACGTGCTGGGCGCGGCGCGCACCCTGGCGACTCCGTCCGGGAGATCGCTCAGCTCTTCCCCGGGTGCCTCGGTGCGATTCGCGCCTCGCGATGCGCTGCCGGATCTCGACCTCGGCGTCGTGATCGAACTGCCATTGACTGCGTCCGGGCGTCCGACCCCGCAAGCCGCCGCGATTGGACCCATGCCCGGCGCCGACCCGCTCGTGGCCGAGTTGGATGAGCTCGCGGCGCTGGTTGAGGACGCGGCTCGGGCGGGCAATGGCCAAGTGGCGACGGAGATCGCTCATCGCATCGTACGCCGCGAGCGCGACGCCAGAAACCTCGAGATGAAGCGGGCGTTCGTGTTCATCATGAGGCGACTGTCCGCGCAGCCAGTGCTCCAGGCGGTCGTCACCGAGCTGCTGGCCGGAACGGAGCGGCGCGACGCCGCGTTGGCCGTGCTCGCGCGAACCGGTGAGGACGGCGCCGATGCCGTGATCGACGCGATCGCGAACCCACCGTCGCGCGAGGCGCGGGACCTGTACGTTCGCGCGCTCGCACGCCTTCCGGCGGCGATCCCCACGCTCATCCAGCTGTTGGGCGACCCGCGCTGGCACGTCGCGCGCAACGCCGCGACGCTGCTCGGCGAGATGCAGGCCGCCGAGGCGGAGCGCCCGCTCGAGATGCTGCTGAACCACGACGACGAACGCGTCCGCCACGCGGCGATCGGCTCGCTCATGCGCCTCGGTACGCCGAAGTCGATGCAGACGATCCAGGAGGCATTCAGGGACAAGGCGCCGCAGATCCGCATGCAGGCGGCCACGGCGCTCGTCGCGCGCGCGGACGTGCGCACCGCCGCACTGCTGCTGCGAGCCCTGGACGCCGAGAACGACGACGAGGTGGCAGCGGCGTTCCTCATCGCGCTCGGCCGGCTCGCGAAGGCGGATGCCGTCGATCGGCTGATCGCCACGGCGGAAGCGGATCGCAGCCTGTTCCGCAAGAAGCCCGTGGCGCTGCGAGTGGCGGCGATTCAGGGGCTGGCGGAGGCCGGCACGCCGGAAGCCATCGCGGCGCTGGAGACACTCCAGCACGACAACGACGAAGACGTCCGCGCTACCGCCGTCTACGCCCTTGGCCGCGTGGCGCGCTCAGCGCGCCGTTAGATCCAGCTTCGGCGTCACCGCGCGGCAGAACTCCGCGATGAGCGTGGCGGCGTTGTCCACGTCCGCGAGCGAGACCATCTCGTTCGGCGAGTGCATGTAGCGGTTCGGAATGGACACGAGCGCGGTGGCCACGCCTTCGCGAGCGATGTGGATCGCGTCGGCGTTGGTGGAGGTGTCGCGGCCGACCGCGTGCACGGAGTGCGCGATGTTGTGGGCCTTGGCCGTTTCGCGCAGCAGCTTGTGCACCACCGGCGAGATCAGCGCGCCGCGGCTCAGGATCGGCCCGCTGCCCATCTTGTGCTCGCCGATCTCCTTCTTCTCGATGTTCGGATGATCGGTGGCGAAGGTGACGTCCACCACGAGGGCGATCTGGGGGTTGATGCAGTGCGCACACACGAGCGCACCGCCGCCATGCCACGCGATCTCCTCCTGCGACGTGGCCGCCGCCACCACGCGGGCCGCGCCAGGCTTCTCCGCGTAGCGGCGAAGCGCCTCGAGCACGACGAACGCGCCGATGCGGTCGTCGATCGAGCGCGACACCAGACGGCCATTCGGAAAGTCGAGCGTCCGTGAATCGATCACGCCGGGATCGCCCACGCTGAGCCGGCTCTCCGCCTCCTCCCGCTTGATGGCGCCGATGTCCACCCAGAGGTCGGTGAACTTGCTGGCGTGCTCGCGATCGTCGGTCTTCATGAGGTGGATCGGCTTCTTGCCCACCACGCCGAGCACGTCGCCGTCATTGCCGAGGAATCGGATGCGCTGCCCGACGAGCACCTGGGCGTCCCATCCACCGATCGGTGAGATGTAGACGTAGCCGTCGTCGTCGATGTACTGAACGATCACCCCGATCTCGTCGATGTGGCCGTCGAGCATGATGGTAGGACTGCCGCCGGGATTCACCTCGGCCATGCTGTTCCCCGCCACGTCCGCGGTCACCTTGTCCGCGAAGGATTCCGCTTCAGTTCGCCAGGCGCGAGCAGCGGCCGTCTCGAAGCCGGAGGGTGCAGGGGCGTCGAGCAGGCGCTTCAGAAACGCGATGGAAGACGAACTGAGCATCGTGGCTTGCTTTCCATGGTGGGAACTGCGAACGACCGAAGGCGAATGCTAGTCCGCACGCGGGTGCCATGGAAGAGCGTTCACCTGAACGATGGTCACGTGATTGCGTGGCCTCGTAAATGACGACAGCATGAGGCGCATGTCACTTCTCTTTCTCGCAATCGGCCTCAGCGCCGGCCTGCTGTCGGGGCTGTTCGGCATCGGCGGCGGCATCCTGATCGTCCCGGCGCTCCTCCTGTTCGGCAAGATGGATCCCGCCACCGCGACAGGCACGTCGCTTGGCGCGTTGCTCCTCCCCGTGGGCGCGTTGGGCGCGTGGGAATATTACCGGAACGGTCACGTGAACGTCGCCGCGGCCCTGCTCATCGCGCTCGGCATCTTCGTCGGCGCGTATTTCGGCGCCCGCGTTGCCCAGGGTCTCGATCCGAACACGGCGAAGCGTGCATTCGCCGTCTTTCTGGTGCTCGTCGCGGCGCGAGTGTGGTTCACGGCGACGTGAGGTTCAGCGAGCGCGCATAATCGGTGCGCGGCGGCGCGAAGAGCGCCGGCGCCACGATCGCCGAGATGACCTCCACCGCATCGGCGAGTCGAGGGCCCGCTCGGCTCGTCAGCGCATTGCCGTCGAGCGCCCAGACGCTTCGTTCGCGCGCCCAGCTCCATTCGGCTGAGTCGAGTAGCGCTCGGCCTTCCTGCTCGGCACGGGCGACATCGAATCCGCACGGAGCAACGAGGATCAACTCGGGATCCGCGGCACGCACCTCATCGAGTGAGACGCGCCTCGAGTGCGTGCCCGGCTCGGCGAGCCCATCGATCCCGCCGGCGCGGCGCACGACCTCGGGAGTCCAATGGCCGGCGGCGTAGAGCGGCTGGAGCCACTCGATCACCACTACACGTCGTCGCGGCGCGCGTGCGGCCTTCAGCGTCTCGTGGACGGCGCGCAATCGCGCCGAGACGCTCGCGAGGAGGTCCGCCGCCTCGGCACTGCGGCACAACGCCGCGCCGACGGCGCTGATGTCCTCCCACACACCGTCCAGGCTCGTGCCGCCGAGCGCGAGAATGCGCGGAGCCGGCACGAGCAGGTCGCCGATCGCGCGCACGTCGCCCTCGCTCACCGCGCATACCTCGCACAGCGTCTGGGTGAGTATGAGCGTGGGTGCGAGCCGCACGAGATCGTCCGCGTCGAGCGCGAAGACCGGCATGCCGGCGCTCGCGAGCTCGCGCACCGCGGCGTCGATCTCCGCCGAGCCGGCATCGCGGTCGACGGCGCTGGCGGTCACGCGCGGAAGACCGGAGACCTCCGGCGGGAAGTCGCACTCGTGCGTGATGCCCACCAGGGAGTCGAGCGCGCCGAGTGCGGCCACGATCTCGGTTCCGGCGGGGAGCAGCGACACGACGCGCGGGCGTACGTCGCGGGCGTCAGTCGTCACGCCGGATCGGGAACGCCGCGAAGGTGAGGAGCACCACCACGAGGCCGGCCACGTACCAGCGGATGTCTTCGCTGAACGCGTAGTAGATGATGCCGAACCACGCGAGCATCTGCCCGAAGAGCCACGCGATGAGGCTGTCGGGAATCCCCATCGACACGCGCCGGCGTCGCGCGAAGGCGCTGTGCCAGAAGCGGATGTCGAGGAGCTGCACGAGCGCGTACAGCCACGTCATGATGCCGACCACGCGGAGCTTCCGCACGATCGCACCGGCCTGGGGCGAGCTCGCACCAACCGAGTGCCACACCCAGACCACCAGGCCGACGAACAGCGCGATGGCGAACAGGATGCCTCGCAGGCGCGACTGCACGTCGGCCGTCAGCCACGGGTAGCGCTGCGTCCGCGGGTTGGCGCCGGACTCGAGCTCGTTGGTCGGATTGTGAACCATGCGCCCCCGATGCGCCGACGAAACGCGCGCTCAATGCGCGCGTTCGTACACCGCCTTCCCCCCAATATACGTCGCGAGCACGCTCGTTCCGAGGATGTCGCGCTCGGGCACGGTCATGATGTCGCGGTCGAGCACCACGAAATCCGCCAGCTTGCCGGGCGATAGCGAACCCATCATCGACTCCTGAAAGCCCGCGTAGGCCGGCCAGATCGTCATCGACTTGAGCGCCTCGTCGCGCGTCATGCGTTGCTCCGGCATCCAGCCGGCGGCGGGCCAGTTCTCCGCATCCTGCCGCGACACGGCGGAGTGGAAGGAGAGCAGCGGGTTCACCGCTTCCACCGGAAAGTCACTGCCGTTAGGGATGACAGCGCCCGTGTTCAGGAGCGAGCGCCACGCGTACGCACCCAGCAGCCGTCCCGTGCCGAGCCGGTTGCCGGCCCAGTACATGTCGCTCGTCTGATGCACCGCCTGCATGGACGGAATCACGCCGAGCTCGGTGAAGCGTGGAATGTCGTCGTGGTTGAGGATCTGCGCGTGCTCCACGCGAAACCGGTGATCGGCGGTCGGTGTCGCCTGGAGTGCCTTCTCGTACGCGTCCAGCACGAGGCGATTACCGCGATCGCCAATCGCATGCGTGGCCACCTGGAAGCCGCTGCGCAGCGCGCGCGACGCGACGTCCTGGATGTGCGCGGGTGCGCTGAGCAGCAGCCCGCGATTGTTCGGGTCGTCGCTATAAGGCTCGAGCAGCGCCGCACCGCGGGAACCGAGCGCGCCGTCGGCGTAGAGCTTGATGGCGCGGATCCAGAGATGGTTGTCGTAGAGTGCGCTCTGCGGGCCACGCTGCATGTAATGCGCGACAGCCGCGGAGTCATCGCCGATCATTACGTACAGTCTGAACGGAATCTCTCCCGCCTTCGCCATCTCCTCCATGAGGTCGATCGTGGCGCGCGACTCACCGGCGTCATGGAGGCCGACCAGTCCCCAGCGCTGCGACTCCGCGATCGCCTCACGAATTGCGCGGCGCGTGTCCTCGCGCGACGGCGCCGGGATGGATCGCTCCACGAGCGACTTCGCGTTGTCGATGAACACGCCGGTCGGCTCGCCGCCGGCGGTGCGCTCGATCCTGCCGCCGCTCGGATCCACGCTCGCGGCGGTCACACCCGCCGCGCGCAGCGCGGCGGCGTTGCC
>JBJMNM010000002.1:0-6156 GCA_045804305.1 Gemmatimonadaceae bacterium
AGCGCGCATCGATGTCGGTGCCCACCACCTTCAGGCGTGACGGAAGCTGTCCCAGCGCCCCGATCCGCTCGGCATGGCGGTGGAACAGCGCGGCGATGGAGTAGGGCTCTTCACCCGACGAGCAACCGGCGCTCCACACGCTGATCGTCGGCTGCACGCGCTCCCAGAGCGAGGGCACGACTTTCGTGGCGATCGCTTCGTACGTCTCCCAATTGCGGAACAGCTTGGTGACGTTGATCGTGAGCGCGTCGAGCAGCTTGTCGTATTCGGCGCCGTCGGTATCGAGGACGCGCGCGTAGTCGCCGTACGTGTGAACGCCGCGGGCGCGCATGCGGACCGCGATGCGGCGGCGCAGACACTTGTCCTTGTAGCTCGCGCATCCGAACCCACGGTCACGGGCGATCTTCGCGGTGAGCTCCGCGAAGCCGACGTCGGACAGGTCGTTCACGGCTACAAGACCTGCCGGACAGCGTCGAGGTTGGTCCGGACGATGGCGTTGTTCGGATCGAGCGCGAGCGCCTGCTCCCAGCAGCGCATGGCCTCGTCCCGTTCCTGACGCTTGAAGCGGATGTTGCCGAGCTTGAGGTACACGTCGTCGCCGAGCTGCGGGTTGAGCTTCACCGCGCGCTGGTAGCAGTCGAGCGCGTCGTCGTAGCGCGCGGCGCGGTAGTGGCAGTCGCCAAGATTCTTGTGGAGCTGGGCGACGCCGGCGTCCTCGAGCACGCCCTTTTCGGCCGCCTGAAGCGCCTCGGGATGATAGCCCCGGCGCTCGTGCACCGCGGCGAGATTGTTGTGGAGCGACGCGGCGTGCGGGTGCAGCCCGATCCCCTCGGTCAACAGCGCGAGCGCCCGATCGAGATCGCCGAGCAGCGCCGCGGTGAGCGCCGCGTAGTGGAACCAGGCGGCCGTGGGCGGCTTGGTCCCGAACAGCGGACGGGCCACCTTCAGAGCGGCGTCGGCGGCGGCCACGTCGCCGTTGCGCAGCGCGACCACGCCAAGCGACGTCTGGATGCGAGCGTCCTTGGTGCCGCCGCGCCGAAGGGCCTCATCCAGCGCCTCCTGGGCCTCGTCGTAGCGGCCCAGACGCTCGAGCGCATACGCGAGGTTGTGCAGCGCCGAGGCGCGCGCGCCGGGCTGCGCGCAGCACTCGCGGAACGAGGCAACCGCCTCCTCCCATTTGCCCTGCCGCATCAGCGCGAGCCCGATGTAGAAGCGCGCCGGGGGGTCGTCGTGTCGGAGATCGGTGACGCGGCGGAACTCGCGCATCGCTTCGTCGAGCATGCCCGTCTTATAGAATGCAATCCCAAGGTTTCTGTGCTCGTCGACGCGCGAGTCGCTGACGACGGGCTCCGCCGCCTTCGTCTTGCCCACGCGCTGGGCAAAGCCGGCGCTCACCAGGCCGTAGATCGCCTTGCCGGCGTCGAACTCGCCGAGGCCGGAGGCGTCCATGATGGCCGTCACGTCGCGTTGGCCGTCGAGGAGGCCGACGACGATCTCCTGCTCGCGCGTCAGCTCGACGCCGCTTTCGCTGATCTTGTGCCGGTCCACGTCGAACACGAGGTCGAACGCGGGGATCTTCTTCTCGATCAGCGTCCATTCGTCCACCCGGCGCGCGCCCTCGAGGAGGAGCGACTCGGGATTGATCGAGACGAGAAAGTCCTGCTCCTCGGGGCGGACTTCCGCCTCGAAGTTGAACGTGCCGAGCATCCAGGTGAACAGGAAGTAGACGGCTTCCTCTATCTGGAGCCGGATCTGCTTGTGGAGATCCTCGCGAGAGATCGCGCTCTGCGCCACGAGCAGCTCGCCGATGCGTTGATCGCGGTGCAGCGCCTGCGCCTTGATCGCCGACTCGAGCTGCGCCTGCGTGATCATCCCGCTCTTCACGAGGATGTCGCCGATGCGGTCGCGCCGATTCACGATCGACGCGTAGCAGATCTGGCCCTTGTCGAAGTAGATGTAGCCGAAGTTGTTGCGATGGGTGACGGCGAGACAGCCGGTCTTTTTCCCCATCGCGAGCAGCTGCAGCACGTCGGGGAGGCTCGCCTCCTTGAGACTGCCCTTGATCGCCATCAGCGCATCTCCTCCACGAGGCGGCCGGTCACGTCAGGCCACTCCCACACGATCTTCTCGTCGTCGAGGAAGAACACGTCCGCCGCCTGGCGCACGCTGGACGGCGGCACCGTGACCGTGGCGCCGCCCGGCTCCAGCTCCTGCTTCGCGAGCGGCAGCGTGAGCGGCGCGCCGGCCTGCTCGGCGGCGGCGCAGATGCGGTGCACCACGCCGATCAGCTCCCGAACGCTCGCCGCGGACCGCTCGGAGAGATACGAGAGCAGCTCCGGCGTCGAGGGCACGCGCGCGTCCTTGAGGAAGCGGCCGAACAGCTTCTCGCGCAGGGCGCGATCGGGCGCGTTGAGCTCGGTCACGAGCCCGCCCTCGAAGCGCGAGCGAAGCCGCTCCTCGAGTCCCTCGATGAACTTGGGCGCGGTGTCGCTCGCGAACACGAGCTGCTTGCCCGATGAGTGGAAGTGATTGAACACGTGGAACAGCTCTTCCTGGGTGCGCTCCTTGCCGCCGACGAACTGCACGTCGTCGATGAGGAGGGCATCGGCGGCGCGATAGCGCGCGCGGAAGCGCTCGATCGTGCCGTCCTGAAGCGCCGCGATCAGCTCGTCGATGAAGACCTGTGCGCCCACGCAGGCGACGCGGCAGCTCCCTCCACCGCGGCGCGCCAGCTCGTTGCCGATGGCGTTGAGGAGATGGGTCTTCCCCACCCCGCTGGGGCCCGCCAGGAAGAGCGGATTGTAGCGGCTACCCGGTTCGGCGATCACGGCGTCCGCGGCGCGCACGGCCATCTGGTTGGAGGCGCTCTCCTCGAACGAACCACGCGAGAACGCCGCCTGCGGGCCCGCGGGCGGCACGGCCCCGGCCAGGGCGCGCTCCACGAACGCCACCGCCTCGGAGAGCCGCTCGGGATCGCGGAACAGCTCCGCGCCGCCCAGGGCCGGGTCCACCGCCGAGGCCTGTTGCTCGAGGTCCTTGAGCTGCTCGATCGCCTGCGCGAACCCGCGCACGAGGGCCTCGTAGTTGGGCGGCGCGGTCTGTTCCTGCATCAACCGCTCGAGCGCCGCGGTGCGATACCCTTCGCCACCCCAGTACGCCACGGCTTCGCCAACGCGGACCTTCCACGGCTCGATCTGCGCCGCCACCGCGCTGGCGATGTCGGTGAGGAAGCTGAAAAACTCATCGCGCGCGGAACCGCTCTGCGCAGGGGCCGGATCGGGCGCGCCCACGAGCGCACCCACCTGGGAGGGCGTGAGCGTGCCGTCGAGCGTCTGCTGCGCCGCGAGCCGGTTCAGCGCGCCCTGCAGCTCGCGCACGCTCGAGTACTCCAGGCGGGCAAGCTCCTCGATCACACCCGGCGCGAACGACGTTCCACGTTCCTCGCACTTGGCGCGGAGAATCGCGACGCGGGTCTCGTAGTCGGGGGCGCCGATGTCCACGATCAGACCGCCGCTCAACCGGCTGATCAGCCGTTCGTCCACGTCGGCGATGTCGGCGGGTGGCCGGTCGCTCGTCATCACGATCTGGCGGCCGCTGCCCTGGAGCGAATTGAGCAGCCGCAGGAGCTCGGTCTGCGTCTCGCGGCGGCCGGTGAGGAACTGCATGTCGTCGATGAGCAGCACGTCCACGCGGCTGTAGCGCTGCTTGAACCGATCCATCTCCCCCGCGGCGATGGCGGCGTGGAGCTGCTCGACGAAATCCTCCAGCGGCACGTACTCCACCGCCGCGTCGCCGTTGCGCGCCATGGCCTGGTTGCCGATGGCACAGATCAGATGCGTCTTGCCGAGCCCCGGGCCGCTGTAGATGAACAGCGGGTTGTACACGGCGCCGGGCGCGTCCGCCACCGCGCGCGCGGCCGCGACGGCGAGCCGGTTGGCGGAGCCGACGATGTAATTGTCGAAGCGCGCGCGCTTGTCGACTCGCATACCTACTTCGAGGCCGCCCCTTCGGCGCTGGTCGCGTTCGCGCTCAGGCGACGCAGCACGAGCTCGGAGATCCCACGGAGCGTCTCGAACACGCCCGGGCCGTGCAGCGCATCGGCCGAGAACTCCGGCGAGCCACGGAAGTTGATCGCTTCGGACAGCTCGGGGACCGGCAGAATCAGCTCCTTGGGCAGGTCCTGCTTGTTGTATTGCACCACGAGCGGCATCCCGCGCGGGTCGACGCCCTGCTCCGAGAGATTCGCGTGGAGATCCTGGAAGCTCTCGATGTTCTCCTCGAGCTGGCGCGCCTGGCTGTCGGCCACGAAGACGACGCCATCCGCACCTTGAAGCACGAGCCGACGCGTCGCCTGGTAGTAGACCTGCCCGGGGACGGTGTAGAGCTGGAACTTCGTCGTGAAGCCGGAGATGGAGCCGAGATCGAGGGGAAGGAAATCGAAGAAGAGCGTGCGGTCCGTCTGCGTGGCGAGCGACACCATCTTCCCCTTCCGGTCGTCCGGCACCTGCCCGTAGATGTAATGCAAGTTCGTCGTCTTCCCCGAGCGACCAGGCCCGTAGTAGACGATCTTGCACGTGATCTCGCGTGTGGCGTAGTTGACGAGCGACACGAAGGGCGGGGTTGGTGCGGAGAGGGACTACGCGCGTCCGAACAGAACGGCGAGATTGTGGTTCAGATCGCGCTCGAAATGCTCGGCAAGCGCGGGGACGACGGGTGCCGCGACTGTCGGCGCGGCGGCGACGAGGGCCTTCACCAGCTCATCGAAATACAGCCGGACGATGCCGAGCGAGCTTTCCGATCCGAACACCGTCAGGAATATGTAGGACCCACGAGGGGAGAGGGCCTCGGCTAAAAATATTTGACGCTCTCGCCCCACGTGGTGCAACCCGCGAAAGGGACGTCCATCCAATAGACGACCCAGCTCACCGGACGACGCATGAATGCCCGCGGCGAGCGCGCAGGCCGACATCACGTCGACCGCACGCGCAAACCCATGCTGCGCCAACACCTGGCCGCTCGGGTGGAGCAGCAGGGCCAGCTCGGCGCTCGCGTCCGTGACGAACTGCTTGAGCGGCCCCTCGATCCACGACTCCACGACGGTGATGTTGTTCATTGGCGCCCGCCTCCCAGAACGGTGAGGTCGGAGATCGCCTTGAGCAGCTCCACGCGCACGAGTCCCACATTCACCGCCGCTTCCGCCACGACGACCAGCACGAGCTCACCACCGCCGATCGCGCAGATGCGGCCTCCGGGGGCCTCCAACTGCATGAACGACACAGCCCCCATGCCAGCCGCGCGGGCCGACAGACGCGCCTTGCGATAGAGCGAGGCCGCGTGGGCGGCCACCTTGTCGCCATCCTGGCCGATCTGAAGATTCGAGTCGACCACGATCCCATCGCGCTCGCTGACGACGAGCGCGGCGGTCACGCCACGCTGCTTCGTGAGGGCATCGAGCATGTTGGCGAACGGGGTCGGCGGCGCCATCAGAGCCGTCCTCCCAGCCAGCGGCGCGCGCGGTCGGTGCAGCGGTCGAGCAGGCGCCGGACGAGTCCGAGCGGTGTGGAGCGCGAGGTCGCGATCACGAGCAGCCCGTCGCCCGCGGAGGGCGCCATCGCCACCACGGCGACTTCGGTCTCGAACACGATCGAGGTCCATTCGCCGAGATTCAGGTGCCGCGTCGCGCGACGGGCGGCATCGGTCACCCCACTCAGCTCGGCACCGACCTCCTGGGCGACGTCGCGGCCGTCGTACGCCACGTAGGCGCCGGCGAGCACGAAGCCTTCGGCGTCGAGCAGCATCGCGGTCTGCTCCGCCTCGGTCAACACGTCGGCGAACAGGAAGTGCGGGTCCTTGGACGTGCCCGGCGGGAGCGCGGACTGCTCGGTATTGGTGCTGCCGAGCGAGGCCGGCGTCCCCGCCACGTGCTGCTGACTGGCCCGCACGTTGGAGAGCGCGAGCGCGAGCCCTTCGTCGGTGTCGCCGGCAGCGACGGCCGCACTCAGGTACTGCTCCGCTTCGGCGAGCCGTCCCTGCTGGAAGCACACAAAGCCCATGCCGCGCAGCGCGCCGAGGTGGCCGGGCGTGAGCCGGAGCACCATGTCCCATTCGTCGAACGCACGCTCCATCTCGCCGCGATCCACGGCGATGCGGGCGAGG
>JBJMNM010000003.1:0-4050 GCA_045804305.1 Gemmatimonadaceae bacterium
CTCGTCGCTCCCGAACCGCCGGTACTTCACCGAATAGCGTCCCGTCGCGTCGGTGCGCACCGAATCGAGTGGGCCCTGCGTATCCGGACCGACCCGGTGCACCGTGACCCACGCGCCCGGGACGCCGATCTCGCTGGTGGGCCCGGGTGTCGTCACGCGCCCCTGCACCACAGCCTCCGAGGGCGGAGCCGGCGGCGCGGTCTCCTGCGTGGCGGCGAGCTGCGTCGGCGCGGAGAGCAACGCCACGAAGATCGCCACGCGGCCCGCGCGGCTACGGATTGAACTTGCCGAAGTCTTCAGGGCGCAGGTTCTCCAGGTACGCCTTGAGCTGCTCCGCCGACAGTTCGGCGTCGTCGTCCTGTGCCAGCTCCACTTCGGGGGTCGAGAAATCGGGCTCGGAGGACTCCTCTTCCTCGCCCTCGTCGTCCGTCGCTTCGGCCGGCTCCACGAGCAGCGATTCCGCGGCGAAGATCGGCGCGGAGAGCCGGAGCGCGACGGCGATGCTGTCGGACGGACGCGCGTCGATGTGGACGAGCGTCTCCCCCCGCTGGATCTGGAGCTCGGCGAAATACGTGCTCTTCTCCACGCGAGTGATCTGCACGCGACGGAGCTGCGCGCCCATGCCCACGATCAAGCTGCGCACGAGGTCGTGCGTGAGCGGGCGGACCCGTTTCACGTTGTGCATGTGCATCACGATCGACTCCGCCTCCGGCTGCCCGATCCAGATGGGCAGGAGACGTGTGCCGCCGCGCTCCTGGAGCACCACGACGTAGGAGTTGGTCGAGCTGTCGAGCCCGAGCCGGGAGACGATGACTTCGATCATCAGACCTTCCTACCCCGGGCGGGTGCGCGCGTTTCCGCACCCGCCCGGAGCATGGTTACCGCTCCGCCTTCGCGGCCCGCTTGAGCGCCGTCGCGCGGTCGGTGCGTTCCCACGTGAACAGCGTACCGCCGCCGCGCCCGCTCGGATTCTTCTCCGGCGTCCGGCCGAAGTGGCCGTAGGCGGACGTCGCACTGTAGATCGGTTTGCGCAAGTCGAGCGCCGCCGCGATCCCCTTCGGTGTGAGGTCGAATACCTCGTTCACCGCCTCGAGGATGCGCGCCTCGGGTACCGTGGACGTGCCGAAGGTGTCGACGCGCACCGAGACGGGCTCGGCCACGCCGATGGCGTACGCCACCTGCACCTCGCACCGCCGCGCCAGTCCGGCCGCCACGATGTTCTTGGCCACCCACCGCGCGGCGTAGCACGCCGAGCGATCCACCTTGGACGGGTCCTTGCCGCTGAACGCGCCGCCGCCGTGGCGGCCCATGCCGCCGTAGGTGTCGACGATGATCTTGCGGCCTGTCAGCCCGGCATCGCCCTGCGGACCGCCGATGACGAAGCGCCCGGTGGGGTTGATGTGGTACTTGATCTTCCTCTGCCGCAGCTCCTTCGGGATCGACGCCTCGATCACGTCGCTGATGATCGCCTTCCGTATTTTGGAATTGTTGATGTTCTCCGCGTGCTGCGTGCTGATGACGACCGTGTCCACCGCGACGGGCTCGCCGTCCTCGTACACCACGGTGACCTGCGCCTTGCCGTCGGGGCGCAGCCACTTGAGATCGCCGCTCTTGCGGCGATCGGCGAGCGCCTTCGTGAGGCGATGCGCGAGCAGGATCGGCATCGGCATCAGCTCGTCGGTCTCGTCGGTGGCGTAGCCGAACATCATGCCCTGGTCGCCGGCGCCGCCCGTATCCACGCCCATGGCGATGTCGGCGGACTGGCGGTCGATCGTGGACATCACCGCGCAGGTGTGCGCGTCGAAGCCATAGCCGGCGTCGGTGTAGCCGATGCGGCGGATGGTTTCGCGCACGACCTCGGGCAGGTGCACGTACGCGGAGGTGGTGATCTCACCGGCGATCACCGCCAGGCCGGTGGTGACGAGCGTCTCACATGCCACGCGCGACGCCGGATCCTCCGCGAGGAGCGCGTCGAGCACGGCGTCGGAAATGGCATCGGCGACCTTGTCGGGATGCCCTTCGGTGACGGATTCAGAGGTAAACAGACTGCGATCGAACACGGCGGTTCCCCACTAGCAGTTGGAGAGGAAGAAAGAAGGCCCGACACCATGCTGCCGGGCCCGATGCCGTCGGGCGACGGCGCTCGGGAAAGAAAGCGGGTCAGCCGGCGCCGGGCAACCCGTCGTACAGATACGGCGCGTCACCGATGACGTCCGCGAGCCGACGCGCCAGCTCGTGGCGCGCTTCCTCCGCCGTGCGGGCGCGCAGTGCCGCCGATGCGGCAAGCTTGGCATGGGATGCCGTCACGCTCCGCACGATGCGCTTCACGAGGGGCACGGAGCGCGGTGCGACGCTCATCTGCCGCACGCCGAGGCCGAGCAGCGCGAACGCCATCAACGGCTGCGATGCCATCTCTCCGCAGACGGCGACCTCGATCTCTCCCTGCGCGGCCACGTCCACCGTCCGCTGGATCAATCGCAGAACGGCCGGATGGAGCGGCGTGAAGCGCGGCGCCAGGTTGGCGTTGCCACGATCCACGGCCAGCGTGTACTGCACCAGGTCGTTCGTTCCGATGCTGAAGAAGTCCACGTCGCGCGTGAGGGTATCGGCCGCGACGGCCGCCGCGGGCGTCTCGATCATCACGCCGAGCGGCACGTCCGCGCGGTACTCGGCGCCGCGGGCGCGCAGCTCGGCGGCCGATTCGTCGAGCAGCCGACGCGCCGCCATCACCTCGTCGAGCGTGATGACGAGCGGCAGCATGATCCGGAGATCGCCATGGACCGCGGCGCGCAGCAGCGCGCGGAGCTGCACGCGAAACATCTCGGGCTGATCGAGGCACATCCGGATGGCGCGCCAGCCGAGGAAGGGATTCGGCTCGGTGGGAAAACCGCCGACCGGCAGCTTGTCGCCTCCGATGTCGAAGGTCCGGATGACCACCGGCTTGCCGGCGAACGCCTCCACCACGCGACGATAGGCGCGATACTGCTCGTCCTCGTCGGGCATCGAGGCACGGCCCACGACGAGGAACTCCGTGCGCATGAGCCCCACCCCCTCGGCGCCGCTGCGCGCGGCCGCTTCGGCCTCCTCCGGGATGTCCACGTTGGCGCGCAGCACCACGCGCACCCCGTCGAGCGTGATCGCTTCCAGCGCGGCAAGCTCCGTCAGCGCGGCTTCGGCGATCTCCTCCTCGCGCTGGCGCTCGCGGTACGCCTCGATCTCCGCATCGGTCGGATTGATCGCCAGCATGCCCGTGCCGCCGTCGAGGACGACGCGTTCCCCTCCGCGCAGCTCGGTCGTGGCCGTGCGCAGTCCGACCACCGCCGGCAATCCGAGCGAGCGGGCGAGGATCGCCACGTGCGCGGTGCGCGTGCCCGCGTCGGTGGCGATCGCGGCGATGGATTTCCGGTCCAGCTGTACGGTGAGACTCGGGGTGAGATCGTGCGTGACGAGGATCGCGTTCGCACCTTCCGGGAGGTCCACCGGATCGTGGTCGGGCAGCCCCATGAGCAGCGACAACACGCGGATGTGCACATCCGTGAGATCGCCCACACGCTCGCGCATCATCGGTGCGGCGTGGCGGGCAAACCGATTGCGCCACTCCAGCATCACGAGGTCGAACGCCTTCTCGGCACCGAGGTTCTGCTTGATCAGCTCCTCGATGGAGCGCGTGAGATCGCGGTCGTCGAGGATCGACATCTGCACGTCGAAGATCGCCGCCTCCTCGGGGCCGGCGGTGGACTCGACGCGCTGCCGGAGGTGGCGCAGCCGCTCCTTGGCCCTCTCCACGGCAGCATGCAACCGATCGATCTCGTCGTGCACGCCCTCGTCGGGGATGATCCGATGGCGCACGTCGGGCACCTCCCAGCGCAGGTGAGGCACCTGTCCCCCGACGATGCCCGGCGACGCCGGGATGCCACGGAGCTGACGGTCCACTACCGCTCCCCGAACTTGTTCGTGATGCGCGTCGCCAGCGCCTCCAGCGCGGCAAGCTCCGTCAGCGCGGCTTCGGCGATCTCCTCCTCCCGCTGGCGCTCGCGGTACGCCTCGATC
>JBJMNM010000004.1:0-13150 GCA_045804305.1 Gemmatimonadaceae bacterium
CGTCGAGCCGCGTGACGGTCATTGCTGATCGAGCCGCAGCGTGGCGAGTCGGCTGCTCAGCGCGTCGGTCACCTGGTCGACTCGTCGCGTGGGCACCGTGTAGTTGTTGTTCAGGGCGCTGAAGAGCAGAAGACGGCCATCGGCCGTGGTCACGTAGCCGGAGAGGGACCGCACCTTGTCCAGCGTGCCGGTCTTTGCGTGCAGGTTCCCCGCGGCCGGCGTGCCTTTCATGCGATTCTTGATCGTGCCGTCCACTCCGGCGATGGGCAGGGCATCGTAGAACAGCTTGAAGTCGGGGGAACGGCGCATCGCATCCAGCACGCGCACGATCGTGCGTGGGCTCACGAAGTCGTGGCGTGACAGGCCGCTGCCGTCACGCACGGCGAAACCGTCCGGCGCGGCACCCCACGCGAGGAGCTGGCGGCTCACCACCTGTTGCGCGCTGTCGGCCGTGCCGATGCCAGTCTTGGAGAGTGCCAGCGTCTTGAACAGCAGCTCGCCGATCTGGTTTTGCGACGGCTTCTCGAAGTACGGGAGCACCTCGCGGAGCGGGGGCGACACCATCGTCACGAGCGAGTCGAGGCGTGCGGTCGTGTCGGTCCGCGCCTCGTCGACCGCGATGCCTTGCGCCCGCAGCGCTTCGCGCAGCGCGGCCAGGTACGCGGCTGGATGGTCGCGGAACGCGATCTCGATCAGCGCGCTGTCGCCTGTTGCGATCGTGCCACTCACCAGCAGTCCTGCCCGCGACGAATCCTGCGTCACCTTGATCGCGGTGAGCGCGGCGATGGAATCAGCCGCGCTCGCGCCGGCGGGAGCACGCGCCACGGTGCGGGCGCGCACGATGAGCGCCGGATAGGTCGACGCCGGTCGGGTGAGGGCCCGCACGGGGTCGCCGGCCTTCGCGCCTGCATACACGGCGACCTGCGTGAACCCTTCGTTGAAGTAGAGCGCGTCCACGCCGGCGGAGTAGGGCTCGTCCAGATCGTCCCACGCCCAGCCGAAGCCGAGTGGAGAATCGGTGAATGGGGACGGCGCAGCCACCAGGCGGCCATGCACGCGGGTCACGCCGCGCGCGCGCAGGGAATCCGCGAGTGCCCGCAGCGGAATGAGTGCATCCTTGTACACGCTCGTGCTGACCGACGGATCGCCGCTGCCACGCACGACGAGGTCGCCCTCGAGCACACCATTTCGTACCGGGCCGCGCGCAAGGAGCGTCGTGGGCCAGCGATATTCGGGCCCCAGCAGGGTCAGCGCGGTGGCACCGGTGATCAGCTTCTGGTTCGATGCCGGCATGAACAGCTTGTCGGCGTTGCGCGTGTACAGCGTCTCGGCGCGCTCCGGATCCACGACGAGCAACCCCCACTGTGCGCTGCGGAATTCCGGCGCGTCGGCGAGCGAGTCGATGAACTGTCGCAGCGCGGCGCGGCTGGTGGTCTGGGGCTGGGGTTGCGCCTGCGCCTGAGGGGCGCTGACAGCGGTGACGGGGGCGACGCTCGCGCATCCTTCGAGCAGAGCGAACAGCGCGAGGGTGAGCATGGCGTGGGAGCGAGGAGAAGACATGGCGAGGTCGAGGGCCGGCAGACGGTCGCGCACGAGCGCGAGGGACGTTGTAAGATGGCCTCCGTGCCGGAGAGAAACGAGCGCTAGACCGGTCCGATGTCGCCGCCGAGCGCCGCGAGGTCTTCTGGCGAGTCCACGCTGTCGAACAGCCGTGCGACGTCGCCGAACGAGGCCAGGGCCGCATCGTCCAGCGTGATCACGCCGGGCAGCACCTCGAGGAGCGCCGCGGCCCGTCGCTCGCCACTGTCGAGCAGGGCGCGACATGCCGACAGCGCATCGGGAGGGTAGTACGCGCAGAGCGGCTCGACCCATCGGGCGGCACCGTGCATCGGCGCCACGGCCACCCCGGCGCGCTCCCCACGCTCGCGCAGTGCGCGCAACAGCGCGCCCGTCACGAACGGCATGTCCCACGCGACCACGAGCACCGCCGCGCCTCCGGCGGTGGCGAGCGCGGTAGCCAGCCCCATGAGCGGCCCCACGCCTGGTATGACATCGGACACCACGCGCTCGCCCGCGAACCAGGTGGTGGCCGCAGGATCGTTCGCCACGACCAGCTGATCTTCCGTCGCGTCGCGCAGCGCCGCCAGCACACGATCGGCGATCCGTACGCCATCGATCGTCGCGAGCCCCTTCGGGCGGCCCCCGAAACGACGCGCGGCGCCCCCCGCCAGAAGGACGCCGACGCAGCGCACCGGTCGTGCGTCACCGCTCAGATGCGAAGTCCTCGCTGCTCTGCCGCCAGGTCGAGCTCGGTGGTGAGCGCGCGCTCGACGATGAAGGATTCGACCCCTCGCCGCGGCCGCTCCTTGATGAACCGTCCGCAGGCGTTGCACATCACGAGGTCGTAGCCGAGCGCGGGGTTCGTGATGCGAGCGATGGCCGGCGACACCTCGGTCTCGCAGCCGAGGCAGCCGCTGTGCTTCGCCCGCCACTGTGCGTCACAGCGCGCGCACACGAGCGTGCGCTGGGCGCCGCGCTCGACGAGCATGATGTCCGGTGCGCCGCCGCAGCATGGGCACACGGTGCGCTGCCAGCCGCGCCAGAGCGCCGGTGATCCAACGCGCGTACTGGCCGCGCGAAGCACCGCATTGCCTACCACGATCGCGACCTGCCGCGCAACGCGCCGGCGCGGATCGCGCGGCGTGCGATCGCCGGTGAACCAGCCGCTCACCATGTCGTCCACGTCGAGCTCTCCATCGAGCAGGGCGCGCCGATCGTCATTCGAGACGAAGCCGGCCACCTCGAAGGCATCGAGCACTCGCACGAAGCGGGGCAGGAGATCGCCGCACGATTGAAGGATGCGCAGCGCGTCGTAGGCGACCTGGCCATTCCTGATGCGCCGTTGCGCTGCCTCGGGCTCGACGGTCGGCGCGCAGCTGCTCGACAGCTCGGCGTGAACGTGCAGCACGGGCGCGAACTGCTCGACGAGGGTGCCGCGGACGGTAGTGGGGCGGGGCGGTGATGCGGCGTACACGGGACCTCCCATTCGGCGCGCTCGCCGTCAGGCCCCATGCCCGCGACGTGTCACGTCGCCCCTAGCACGACCGAGGGGCGCCGAACGTCACTCGCCGGCCTCAGCCGGGCTCGTACGTCGCGCTGAGCGTCGAATCCTCGGCGACGATCACCCGCGTGACTCGTGCCGCTTCACCGAGCGCAGCCTGTATGCGGTCGGCGATGAACCGCGCGAGATTCTCGCCCGTCGGCATGAGCTTGCCGTCCGCGAACTCCGGCACATCCAGGTTGATGTTCGCATGATCGAGCCGGTCGCGTACTTCGCGCTGCAGCGCGCGGTCGAGCACCGCCAGGTCCGCCACGAAGCCGGTGACCGGATCCACATCGCCGGTGACCGTGACGTCGCAGGTGTAAGTGTGGCCGTGGTAGCTCGGCCGAGCGCACAGGCCGAACGTCGCCGTGTTCTTCTCGTCGCTCCACTCGGCGACGCGGTACCGATGCGCCGCGGCGAAGGTGATGCGGCGGGTCAGATAGGTGGGCATGCCGAGAATATAGAGCGTGAGACGGTGAGCGTGCGCCCTTCACCGTCTCACCGTCTCACCGTCTCACCGTCTCACGCTCAATGCCGTTCTCCCGTCTCCTCTGGGCCGGCGTCGCTTCCGCTGAAGCCTTCCGGAGTCGGACTTTCGGGCGGATTCCACGTCTGGCCGTCGCCCATCGCCTGCTCGTAGTCCGTCGTGCCAGCCAGGTCCTCGTGCGCGCTGTCGGCGAGATGCGCCGACTCGTCGCTGAGCGGGACCGCCACATCGCCGAGCAGCGTCCCGGACCGACGCGCCTCATCGGCGAGATGCTCGTCGATGTCCACCGGACTCTCGGCGCGCCGAATCTGATCCACGACGAGATCGTTGGAGAAATCCACGATGCCCAGCACGTCGGTGAGCACGTGCTCCGCGATGCGCTTCTCGCCTTCGGTGCCGACCCGCCCGGAGAGCGTCACTCGATTGTCCGACACCGTCACCGTGATGTCGTCGACGTCGAGGCCCGGGTGTGCCGACAGTTGTTCCCGCACGAGGTCGCGCAGCTCGCGATCGTCGAGCTCCTCGATGTCGTGCATGTTCTCGTAGTCGCGCTCGTGCGCCATGGTCGTCGCCGGAAGAGGGTCGCCGGCGGTATCGCGTCAGATCATCGTCCGAACAGATACGACACGCCCAGGGTCATGCCCAGGTGGTGCGTATAGAACGAACGGGGAGTCGTGGCGTCGAGCACCGCCGTGTTGTCGCTGGCGAGGCGGTAGTAGGTGTCCGGATACGAGAGCTTGAACACCCGATCGGTCAGATCGCCGCGAAGCTGCAGGCGACCGCCGGGCACTACCTTCACGCCGCCGCCGAAGGTGAATGCAAAGGGGGTGCCGAACGAGTATCCCGACGCCGCGTCCTTCGCGGCGCTGGAGACGACGCCCAACCCCGCTCGCACCTGCGGCACGAGACTGTGCCAGCTCTTGCGCCCCGTCAGGTTCAGCGCGAGCGCGAGATCGGCCGAATACACGGGCGCGCTCTCGCTGCCCAGGCTGCGCGTCGCCCGTGGCTTCGAGGGATCCAGCACGTCCCGGTCGGAGAACGTGCGCGTCAACTCGCTGCTGAACGCCAACGGTCCCACGATGCTGAGCTCATACCGCAGCCCGATCATCGGCGCGCTCTTCGGCGCCACGCCCGCCGGGTCGTGCCTCGCCCGCGCGTAGCCGAATTCGAACGTGAGCTCCTGCGAGTATTCGAGATCCGAGTAGGGACTCGTCGTGGGAGGATACCCCACCAGCTGAGCCGCGGCGGGAGCCGCGACGAGCCACGCGGCCACGCCGAACAGAAATGCCTTCACGTTCACTCCGATGGAACCTGGGGAATTGTCGTCACGCGAGACGCAGGTCGCGTCCCGTCATTTCAGGCGGCTGGTCGACGTTGAGCAGCCGCAGGATCGTCGGGCCCACGTCGCAGAGGGCGCCGCCGTCGCGCAGGCCGACCTGCCGCGCATTATCCGCATCCACGTAGAGGAACGGCACGGGGTTGGTGGTGTGGGCCGTATGCGGCCCCCCCGTCTCGGGATCGATCATCATCTCGCAGTTGCCATGATCGGCCGTCACGAGCAGACGTGCACCCGCCAGCTCGGCTGCCGCCACCACGCGGGCCAGACACGCATCCACCGTCTCCACCGCCTTCAGCACGGCGGGAATCGATCCTGTGTGTCCCACCATGTCCGCGTTGGCATAGTTGCAGAGGATGAAATCATGCTCGCCCGCCGCGATCGCCGCGGTGAGCACGTCGGTGATCCCGGGTGCGCTCATCTCCGGCGCCAGATCGTACGTCGCCACCTTCTGGCTCGGCACGAGGCGGCGGTCCTCGCCGGGGAATGGCGTCTCGATGCCGCCGTTAAAGAAGTATGTCACATGCGCGTACTTCTCGGTTTCCGCCGTGCGCAGATTCGTCAGCCCAGCCTTCGACACCACCTCGCCCACGATGTTCGCCATCGACTGCGGCGGGAAGGCGATGCGCACCCCCCAGGCCTCGAATTGCTTGTCGTATTGCGTCATCGTGGAGACGCGTACGCGCGGCCGAGGGCCCGTGTCGAAGTCGTGGAAGTCGGGCTGCGCGAGGACGCGCACGATCTGCCGCATCCGGTCGGAGCGATAGTTGAAGCAGATCACCTCGTCGCCGTCGCGCATCGGTGCCAGCGGCCGATCCGCGGCGTCGGCGATCGCGGGCGGGATGATGAACTCGTCGGTCTCACCGCGCTCGTACGCCCGGCGCACCACCTCGAGCGGGTCGGTGGCGTGCGGCGGGGCGCCGAGCACCGCGGCCCGATACCACTTCTCGGTACGCTCCCATCGGTGATCGCGGTCCATGCCGTAGTAGCGACCCCCCACGCTGCCGATCAGGGCGCGGCCGTCGATCCTGTCGAGCAGCTCCTGGAGATAGCCCAGCCCCGAGCGTGGCATCGTGTCGCGTCCGTCGAGCATCACCTGGATGGCCACGCGCGAGACCCCTTCCCGCGCAGCCAGCTCCAGCAGCGCCAGCAGGTGCGTATCGATCGCGTGCACGCCACCAGTCCCGATGAGTCCAACGAGATGCAGGGTGCCGTTCTTCTTCTTGACAGCCCGACAGGCTTCGACGAACACCGGGTTGGTGAAGAAGCTGCCGTCGGCGATCGCCTGCGAGATGCGCACGAGATCCTGCTTCACCACGCGACCGGCACCGAGATTGAGATGGCCCACCTCGCTGTTGCCGATCTGACCGCACGGCAGTCCTACGGCTTCACCCGATGCTTCGAGGAGCGTGCGCGGCGCGCGGGCCCAGAGCCGGTCCCAGGTTGGTACCGTCGCCATGGCGATGGCGTTGCCTTCGCGCTCGGCACGGTATCCCCAGCCGTCGAGGACGAGGAGCACGACTGGGGCGGGACGAGGCGACGCGGCCATCTCTGCGGTGTACTGGGTGTGTTGGGGGCTTGCGCGGCGTGTGACCGGCGGAAGCTTCCGGCGCGCGGGGGAAATGTACCCGCGTGACCGTTCGCCGACCACGGGATCGGTCGGGACAGCATTGGTCCTTCCTTGGCCGAGCCCGGCGTCCCGACCTGTACCTTCCACTCTCCACATGACCAATCCACCAGCTTCACCGCACCACGATTGGGACGCCGGTCGACGAAAGGATGCGTCGCGCGAGCGCACCGACCGGCGGCGTCTCGGATGGCGCGAGTTCCGGCGCAGCTATCCCGGCCTCATCGCGACGATGACGATCGCCGTCGCGATCTTCCTCGCCGCCGACGTCTGGCTGCTCATGCGCTACCGCCGGTATCAGCGCGAGACCACGCAGCTGCGCGCGTCGATGAGCGAGGTGGAGCGCACACGCACCGATGCGCTCCTCGCGCAGAACGAGAACCGGCTGAAGGTGATGGTCGAGCTGTTCAAGCGGCAGGCGAAGCTGGATCAGACGCTGCACCTGTCGGTGTCGCTCGACAGCGCCGTGATGTACCTGGAGCGCGACGGCGCGTTACTGCGCGAGATGCCCATTACCGTCGGACCGGAGAAGCGTGTGGGCTTGCCGCCGGACACCGTGCACGTCGCCGCCCCGCGCGGCAAGCGCACGGTCGAACGCCTGCTCGCCGAGGGCGATGCATGGGACATCCCGCGGTGGGTCTACGCCGATCGTGGCATCCCCGCCGGCGACTCGTCTCTCAAAGGCGCGCTCGGCCCGGCGGCCATCGCGCTCGACGGCGGGACGGTGATCTACTCGCTGCCGAGTGTTGGGCCGCTCAACGACTCCGCGTACGTGCTGCCGGGAGCCATTCGCGTGCGGGCGGCCGATCTCAAGGCCATCGCACCGAATCTCCGCCCCGGGGTACCGGTGTACTTCTACTGATGACGACGATCCGGAGGGGCGCGTGGGGCTGCTGAGATTCTTTCGCAGTGGTGGGTGGCTGGCCTGGGGGCTGATCGGCGCGGTGCTGCTGCTCATGGCCGCCAGTGCGTCGCTGTTCGCGCGGACGGCGATCGTCCGCCACGAGCGCGACGTGAGCCGGATGGTGTTCAACGACAACGTCCAGCTTCTCGACGAGGTGCGGAAGAGCAGTGGCGCCCTGGATGACAGTCTCGCCGCGGTGAAGGAGAACTCGAGCACCGCCATCCCCACGACCAAGCCGTATCTCGTGGTGAGCATCGAGGATCATCGCCTCTGGTACAAGCTGCGCGACAGCGTTCTCTTCACCGCTCCCGTGGCCACCGGCAGCGGCAAGGAGCTGGAGGGCAGCGGAGGCGAAGCGCACTGGAAGTTCGAGACGCCGCGCGGCCGCCTCGTCGTACAGGCGAAGGAGCTGGATCCCTCCTGGATCCCACCGGACTGGCACTTCGTGGAGCAGGCGCGCAAGCGCGGGCTCGGTATCGTGCGGCTGAGCCGGGGCCAGTCGATTCCCGCCAGCGACGGCTCGGAGATCACGGTCAACGGCACGGACGTCGTGCGCCGGCTCGCGGACGGACGCGAGGAGCCGATCGGTCCGGCCGTCGAGGGTCGAGAGATCGTCGCAGGGGGGAACATCATCATCCCGCCGTTCGGCACGAATCAGCGCAAATACAAGGGTGTGCTGGGCACCCATCGGCTCGTGATGGGGGACGGGTACGCCCTCCACGGCACGAATGACCCGTCCAGCATTGGCCGCTCGGTCAGTCACGGGTGCGTGCGGCTCCGGAACGAGGACATCGCCAAGCTGTTTGAGATGGTCGAGGTCGGGACTCCGGTATACATCTACTGACGGCACGGCTCGAACCGGGCAACTGACAACGAGATATGGAAACTGACTGTGCGGTCAGTCAGACTTTACGTTCGTTGCTGTCCGTCACTTCCGCTCGTCCCGATTAGGGATATCTTGCTCTGGCTGCATCGCACCGCCCCCCCGCTCCCCGCGGAGTTTCGTTGTTGTACGACAGGCCCCTCGTCATTCCACACGGGCCCGAAGTCGAGAGACGCTGGCGTCAGGTCAACGTCCGTCTGTTGCCAGGAGAGCAGGCCACATCATGAGAGAAGCTCGCGCTACGCGGCCGTCCCTTCGGCCGCGCCCTCGTCTGTTGTGGCGCCATCACCGCCCAGGTGGAGGCGCGTCCTGGCTGCGCGCCGAGGACCGCCGATGACCGCCCCCGCGGCTGGGACGCTCGTCGACCGCCGCAGGCCGGCGGTTCGCCGTCCGCGCCGTTCTCGGCGCAGCGGCATCGGCGTCATCGTCCTCCTGTGCCTGTCGGCCCTCGGCGTCGTGGAGTACCTCCGTCCCGAGCCGGAGCCCGAACCGGCCCCGTTCGTCCATCTCGCGGCCGCGATCGCGCCTGCGCTCCCTTCCGCGACCGCCACCGCCGACGCCTTCGGGCGCAGCGGCGAAGTCAAGGTGCGATTCAGCCTGCCGGAGCAGGAGGTGGAGTTTCCGCTCGCGATCAGCGGCAGCATCGATGCGCTCCACTATCAGTGGGTCACGGTCGGCGATTCGGTCCCCGTGGGCGCGCCGAGGCTGCTCACCTCCGACCCCCTCGTGGCGCCGAACGCCGCCGGGTTCTATCACATCTCGATCGTGCGCGACACGGCGCGCGAGATCCTCGCCGAGCCCACGCTGGCGGTCATGGTCCCCTTCGACCGCAAGCTCGGAAACTGGTTGAACGGGTACCGCATCGGCACCTACCTGGCCGAGCGGATCACCAAGCACGGCACCACGTACGTCGAGCGGAATTCCACGCCGGCCGGCTTTCTCGAGGTGCACGAGCAGCTGCTGGAGATGCCGCTGACGCGGCATCTCAAGATCGCGGACTTCATCACGCACGACGATCAGGACAACGTGTGGCCGAAGTACGTGGCGCTCAATCCGCGCCTGCTCGACAAGCTGGAGCTCATCCTCGCCGACCTCGGCTCAAAGGCCCGCCCGGAGCTCAGCATCGACGTCCACTCGGGGTTCCGCTCTCCCTCGCATAACCACGAGACGCGCCGCGCCGCGCGCGACAGCCGCCATCAGTACGGCGACGCGGCCGACGTCCAGATCGACGCCGACGGCGACGGCAAGATCACGATGCGGGACGAGATTCGCGTCATGCTGGCCGTGGAGCGCGTGGAGCGCGACCACCCCGACCTCGTCGGTGGTCTGGGGATCTACACCTCCCGGCGCTACAAGACACCGTACCTGCACATCGACGCGCGAGGGAAGAAGTCGCGGTGGCACGGCTGACGTCGTGGTGAGACGCTGACGCCGTTGACGACTGGACAACAACCGCGGTTCGTCGTTCAGCGCAACTGACGCCGCAGGCTTCAAGCCATCACGCGACACGCTGTCGCTGATCGCGTGCAGGAATGGCATCTCGAAACTTTGCCACGTAGGTTACGAAGGGCGGCACGGCAACGGCGTCGCCCTTTCGCCGTCCCGTTCCGAACGAGCCCAAGTTTCGCGATGGCGTTCGCAACGGCGGTCAGCGAAGGCTCGTGGCTTGACAGCTCCCAGCCTGTGGCGTCTTCTGCACTGGCTTCCGAGCCTGTCGCCTCAAGCTTTCAGCTCCACTCGAGAGTCGATATGAATCCGTATCTCCGCGACAAACTGCTCCAGAAGCTCGAATCCCTTTCGGACGAGCGCGGCTACCAGGTGCTCGACTACGTCGACTTTCTCGAGTCCAAGTACGCCGAGCGTCCCGCGCCGGCAACAGCCGGAAGCCCGCTCAGTCGCTTTGCCGACGCGGTGGAGGAGCGGCTGCGGGCGGGGAAGGTGAGCGCCTCGGCGATCGCGGAGACGATGGGACTGATGAACAAGGCCGTGGGAGTGCTCAGCGGCGCGGCGGCGGCGGGCAAGTCGGTGGCGAGCGACCTGATGAGCGCGACGTCGCGTGTGGTGGACGCAGCCACGACCGCCGCCAACATGCCCGCTGCGCCCAAGGCGCCGGGAAGCGCCGATGGACGGCCGGGCGCGGCCGGCACGAGTGGTGCGACTGGGAGCGGCGCCGCCGACGTCTCCACGCCGGGCGGCGCCCCGCCGCCCGCCGGCGACCAGTCCGGCAGCGGCCCCACTACCAGGTAACGGAGCAGGAGCGTGGCTACGACGACCGGACGACAGACCCGCCGCAAGAGCGCGGGCGCGAGTGCCTCGGCGAGCCGCCCACGCGCGGCCGAAGGCACGCCGCGCACGGGCGCCAAGCGCACGGTGATCTATTACATGAAGCAGCTCCCCGCCTACATGCGACTGCTCGGCGGGCTCCTGATTGACCGGCGCGTGAGCGCGGTGGACAAGCTTCTCGTCGCCGGCGCGATGGCCTACATCGCCATGCCGGTGGATCTCATCCCCGATTTCATTCCCTTCCTCGGTGAAGTGGACGACGTCTTCCTGCTGGTGCTCGCGCTCCAGCGGCTGATCGCGAATGCGGGCCGCAACGTGCTCGTGGCCCACTGGAACGGCGCGATCGAGGATCTCGCCGACCTGAACCTCGAAGCCGTGCTCGCCGCGGCAGCGTTTTTCCTGCCCAAGGGGATCCGCCGGAGGCTGAAGGTGATCGGGAGGGGCTGAGGCGGGGCTCGGCCCGCGCCCTAGCAGTTTTGCGCCGCCCCGCCTACGTTTCGCCATGGCGACACAAATCCGCTCCAATCAGACCAATCCACGGCCCGCGACTCAGCAGCACGCTGAGAGCGGGCCGTCGCGCAGTGGGGACCAGCCGTCCAACGGCGCCGCGCGCGTTCGCGACGACGTCGCGCTGACCTTCGACGACGTCCTCCTGACGCCGAACCACTCGGTGACCCATCCAAAGGATGTGTCCACCCGCTCCTGGTTCTCCCGCAAGATCGAGCTGAACGTCCCGCTCGTGTCGGCGGCGATGGACACCGTCACCGAAGCCGACATGGCCATCGCGATGGCAAGGGCCGGCGGGATCGGCGTGCTGCACAAGAACATGTCCATCGACCGGCAGGCCATGCAGGTGGACATCGTGAAGCGCAGCGAGAGCGGGATGATCATCAACCCGTACACGCTGCCCGAAACGGCGTCGCTTCGCGAAGCGAGCAACCTCATGACGCGCTTCCGCGTGTCGGGGGTGCCGATCGTCGACGCAGACGGACGGCTCGTCGGCATCATCACGAATCGCGACCTCCAGTTCGAGCGCAGCCTCGATCGTCCGGTCGCCGAGGCGATGACGAAGGACCGGCTCATTACCGCTCCCGTCGGCACCACCCTCGACGAAGCGGAGAAGATTCTCGGCAAGAACCGGATCGAGAAGCTGCCTGTGATCGATGCCGACCGGCGGCTGAAGGGGCTGATCACCGTCAAGGACATTCACAAGCGCCGGCAGTATCCCACCGCGAACAAGGACACTCATGGCCGGCTTCGGGTCGCGGCAGCCATCGGCGCGGCCGGCGACTTCCTCACGCGGGCCAAGGCGCTGATCGGCGCCGGCGTGGACGCGATCATCATCGACACCGCGCATGGGCACTCCGAGGGCGTGCTCGAGGCGACGACGACGATCCGTGAGGCGTTTCCCGACACCCAGCTCGTCGTCGGCAACATCGCAACGCGTGAGGGCGCCTGCGCGCTCGTCGAGCGCGGCGTCGACGCGGTCAAGGTGGGAGTGGGGCCAGGCTCCATCTGCACGACGCGTGTCGTCACCGGCGTCGGCGTTCCACAGCTCACCGCGGTGTTCGATGCGGTGGAGGGGGCGGGCGACGTGCCCGTCATCGCGGATGGCGGCATCAAGTATTCGGGCGACGCGGTGAAGGCGCTCGCCGCGGGCGCCTCGAGCGTGATGATGGGGAGCATGCTCGCGGGCACCGAAGAGAGCCCCGGCGAGACCTTCCTCCTCGAGGGACGCCGGTTCAAGATGGTACGTGGCATGGGCTCGCTGAGCGCCATGCAGGATGGCAGCGCCGACCGCTATTTCCAGGAGGGCGAGCTGTCGCCCAAGAAGCTCGTCCCGGAGGGAATCGAGGGGCGGGTACCCTACCGCGGTCCCGTGGCCGACGTGTTGTTCCAGATGGTGGGCGGCCTGCGAAGCGGGATGGGCTACGTCGGCTGCGCCACGATCGACGAGCTGCGCACCCGCACCAGCTTCGTGCGCATCACGGCGGCCGGGTTGCGGGAGTCACACCCACACGACGTGACGATCACGCGCGAGGCGCCGAACTACAGCTTGTGAGGCGGTCACGCGGTGAGGCGGTGAGGCGGTCAGGTGGTCAGACGGAAACGACAGGGCTGTCATCCCGCAGGAGTGAGCACAGCGAACGAGTGTCGGAATCTGCCGTCCCTGCCGGTAGCCGGCGTCGGTGCACGGAGAGGAGATCCCGACACTCGCTTCGCTCCTGCGGGATGACAATCACCGCCTGACCGCCTGACCGCCTGACCGCCTGACCGCCTCATAGTTGACAAGCTCGTCCCCTACGACGAAGTTGTCGCGTCCCAAATCTGTATACAATCCCCCGACGGCGGCACGCGCCCGTGCCGGTCCTTTCTTGCTATCCGGAGACTCCCCGATGGGCTTGTGGTCGAGAAAGAGTGTAGCGGTGCTCCAGCGCGAGGCCGCGGAAGAGGGTGAAGGCTCACTGCGACGGACGCTGACGGCGTCGAACCTCACGCTGCTGGGCATCGGGGCGATCATCGGCGC
>JBJMNM010000005.1:0-7894 GCA_045804305.1 Gemmatimonadaceae bacterium
AGGAAGATGACGAGGACGAGCACCTGGGCGTATGCGCCATGCCCGACGAAGAGGCCGAGGTAGCGCGTCCAGATCGACTCGTAGACGAGTCCCGCCGCGCCGGAAAGGACGAAGATGAGGCAGAGGAAGATGAGCATGTCCTGGTCGACTGCCGCCCTGCCTCCCCCGTCACGCGTCGGCCCCCGCGTCGGGTTGCTCCGATGGCCCGCGTCCGGTTACATTCCGCGCTGGTCGCACCAAGTGCGCCGCCTCTGGAGAGATGGCCGAGAGGCTGAAGGCACCGGTTTGCTAAACCGGCATAGGGGGTCAACCTCTATCGAGGGTTCGAATCCCTCTCTCTCCGCTTCGAAGGCCCGCCGCCCGCCCGCGGCGGGCCTTCGTGCATTCGTCCTCTAGCGCGCCCGTCATGTCCGCTCCGACCCCTCGCCTTCGCTTTGCTCCATCGCCCACCGGCTATCTGCACGTCGGCGGCGCGCGGACGGCCCTGTTCAACTGGCTGTACGCGAAAAAGCACGGCGGCAAGTTCCTGCTTCGCATCGAGGACACGGACAAGGCGCGGTCCACCGACGAGAGCACTCGTGCGATCTTCGATGGTCTCAACTGGTTGGGACTGCATTGGGACGAGGACGTCGTCTATCAGGGCGCGAACGTGGAGCGCAATCGCGCCGATGCCCTGCGCATGCTCGCCAACGGCACTGCCTACCGTTGCTTCTGCACCCAGGAAGAGCTGGCGGAGCGCCGAGCCGCCGCCGAGGCGAACAAGGAGAGCTTCAAGTACGATCGACGCTGCGATCGCCTGGCGCCCGCGGAGATCGAGCGCCGCGTCGCGGCCGGCGATCCGTACACCATCCGCTTTCGCGTTCCCGAGGGCACGACGTCATGGGACGATCTCGTCCACGGCGAGATCGCGTTCCCGAACAAGGACATCGAGGATTTCATCATCCTCCGCACCGACGGCACGCCGATCTACAACATGGCCGTCGTGAGCGACGACATCGCGATGGACATCACGCTCGTGATGCGCGGCGACGATCACATCTCGAACACGCCCAAGCAGATCATGCTGTACCGCGCGCTCGATGCGGAGCTGCCGCGCTTCGCGCACCTGCCGATGATCCATGGCCTCGACGGCAAGAAGCTGAGCAAGCGTCACGGCGCGACGGCGGTCGGCGATTATCAGCACCTTGGCATCCTGCCGGGCGCCATGCTGAACTTCCTCGCGCTGCTCGGCTGGTCGCCGGGCCACGACATCGAGGTCATGTCGCTCGAGCAGATGGTGGAGCTGTTCTCCACCGACGGTCTTCAGAAGAAGGCCGCCATCTTCGATCCGAAGAAGCTCGAGTGGATGAACGGACAGCACCTGAGCCTGATCGACAACGAGACCCTCGCCTCCATCGTGACGCCGGCGCTGGAGGCGGCCGGGCTGACGACTTCCGCGTCGCTGGCCAGCCGACGGGACTGGTACATGGCGCTGCTCGACCTGCTGAAGGTGCGCGCCCGTACGATCGACGACATCGTCCGGCAGGCGGAACCCTACTTCCGCGACGAGATCAGCTACGACGCGGACGCCGAGGCCAAGCAATGGAAGGATCGGCCCGCCACCGCCGAGCTGCTGGCGGCCGTGCGCGAGGCGCTGGCGGCACTGCCGAGCTGGGACGCCGCGGCGATGGAGGCGGCGCTCCGGGCGCTGGCGGAGGGCCTCGGGTTCGGCGAGAAGGCGGGCAAGATCTTTCAGCCGTTGCGCGTCGCCCTCACCGGGCTCGGCGTGAGCCCGGGGATCTTCGACGTGCTCGTCATGCTGGGCCGCGACCGCTCGCTCGCTCGCCTCGACCGGGCGGTCGCCCGGTTGCGTACGTCTCAGGCATGAGAATGATGCCGATCTCGCACGAAACAACTGTTGCGCCCTGCCCGGTTGGTACTACATTAGCCCGGAAGTTGCACGAAGCGGGTCGCACGCGCCCGCCGTATACCATTGAGGCCGGTGAGGCCGTATGACGGAGCCGCTCACTCCCCTCGAGCGTCGGGTGTATCACTACCTGATCGACTTCCTGGCGGAGAACACGTATCAGCCCAGCATCCGCGAGATCGCGAAGAAATTTCGGATCAAGTCGACGAAGACGGTCTCCGACCTACTCGGCTCGCTGGCGTTGAAGGGGTTCATCGAGCGCGATCAATCGCGCTCTCGCGGCGTCCGCATCGTCGGCTATGCGGGTCAGGCCACCACGCAGCCGGTGCCGTACTACGGGCGCGTGCACGCCGGCGAGCCCGCGCTGATCCCGGATCACCGGATCGGCTACCTCACGATGGACCGGCGCTTCCTGCCCACCGACGACGTCTTCTTCCTGCGCATCCGGGGAGAATCGATGATCGGCCGCGGCATCTTCGACAATGATTACGTGCTCGTGTCGCCCTCCACGCGTGCCAAGGACGGAGACATCGTCGCGGCCCGCCTGGGCGAGGAAGCCACGGTGAAGACGATGACGCACAAGGGCGGCACGATCGTCCTCGAGCCGGCGAACGACGCCGACCGCGCCATCGAGGTCGGCCCCAAGGACGATTTCGCCGTGCTCGGCGTGGTCTGCGGCGTGTTCCGCCCGTTCATGGAGCAGACGCTGCAACCCAGCCTGCCGGTGGCGGCGGACGCGGAGATACACTGACGAGCCGTTAACCGTGAACGGTTTACCGTGAACCGTGAACCGTGACTGCGAAGGCACACCAGACTTAGTCTGGTGTGCCTTTGATCTTACGGTTCACGGTTCACGGTTCACGACCCTCACTGCCCCTCCGGTGCCCCCGCGATCGCCCGCCCTTCCTGCTTCTCGCGGCGCTCCTTGTCCTTCCGCTCGCGGATTCGCTTCACGGCTGACTTGAACTCGTCGTCGTGATAGGCGGCCGCGGCGTGCTCGAGCACTTCGCCACGATGGGTCGTCACGAGACGATCGGTGAGCGTTTCGCCGGGGTTCGCCTGAATCCGGAGCGGCAGCGCGGCCAGGACGGCACTCGGGATGGCAAACTTGCCGAGGTAGATCTTGCTGCCGTCCACGCCCCACTTCTGGCCATTCTTCTCGAACGTCCAATCGCCCGGCTGCTTCCCCGCCAGCGCCGCGGCGCGCGCCACGGAATCGTTGTAGGCGTAGATCATGGCGTGCACGGCGCTGTCCACCCGCTGGGCGTGCGTCTTGGGCGCCGGGAAGAACTGATGCGCGTCGGCGGAGAGGCGAGGATCGGGCTCCGCCGGCACGATGCCCGTCGTGGGACCGAGACCACCGCCGACGCCGACGCCATCGGACACGCCGCCCGGCGTTCCGGCTGCGTCGGGCCGGGCCGGCGTGATCGCGCTCGGCACCCGCGCGGGGGCGACGAGGCCACGCGACGGCTCCGTCGCCTTGGCCGGCGCGCTCGCGGCGTTGCCGCCCATGGCGCCCCTTGGCGGGCCGACCGCCACGTAGGCGATGTGCTCCACCGCCGGCGCAGGCTCGCGCGGAGTGTACAGCGAGCTGAAATCGTAGTGGAACGCGACGTTCACCAGCGCGACTCCCACCACCGCATGGATGGCGAGCGAGAGCAGCAGCGCCTTGGGCGAACGCCGCTCCGTCTTCACGTGGCCGCCATGGTGGCCATGCTCGCGAGCAGCTTGCCCGCGCGCTGCGCCGCCTCGGCGATCCGCGCGGGCGACGTGATGAACGAGATGCGGAAGAATCCTTCGCCGCCCGCACCGAACGAGGAGCCGGACATCACGACGACTCCCTGTTCCTCGAGCAGACGGTCGGCGAACATCGCCGACGGAATACCCTCGGGCAGCTTGATCCACAGGTACATCGTGGCGCGCGGTACCTCGCACTCGAAGCCGGCGCGCCGGAAGGCCGCCACGGCCGCGTCGCGACGCTCGCGAAACACCGCGACGTTCTTCGGCACGAACTCGCCCCAGCTCTTCAGCGCCGCCACCCCGGCCGCCTGAATGGCCATGAACTGCCCCGTGTCGACGAACGACTTCACCTTGGCGAGCGTGCTCGCGACCTCGGGGCGCGTGACGGCCCAGCCACAGCGCCAGCCAGTCATGTTGTACGTCTTGGAGAGCGAGTGGAACTCGATCGCCACCTCGCGTGCGCCCTCGATCTCGAAGATGCTCGGCGGGACGTAGCCGTCGAATGCGAGCTCGCTGTACGCGTTGTCGTACACCAGCAGGATGTCGCGCTCGCGGCACGTGCGGACCACGCGCTCGAGATACTCCACCGGCGCGACGGCGGCGGTGGGATTGTTCGGGTAGTTGAGGTAGAGGATCCGCGCGCGCCGCAGCACGTCGTCCGGAATCTCGTCGAGCTCCACGAGAAAGTCCGTTCGCGGGCGCAGCGCGTAGCGATACGGCTCACCGCTGCCGAGCAGCGTGCCACCCTGGTACGAGTTGTAGCCGGGCTCCGGAATGATGCCCACGGCACCCGGCTCGAGATACGCCAGCGCGAGGTGGGAGATTCCTTCCTTGGAGCCGATCAGCGGCACGATCTCGGTCATCGGGTCGAAGCGCACGCCGAACCGCCTCTGCATCCAGGCGCTCACCGCTTCGCGATACGGCACGTAGCCGAGCCCGAATCCGTACCGGCTCAACTGGGGCTCGTAGACCGCCTCCTGCATCCGCGTCAGCACCTCAGGGGGCGGCGCCAGATCCGCGTCGCCCGCGCCGAGATCGATGACGTCCACGCCGCGCTCGAGGAGCTGCCGCTTCTTCTGCGGGATCTTCGCGAGCGGATATTCCGGAAGCGTGGCGAACCGGGAAGCGAACGGAGGCACTAGGCGTCGCGGGTGACAGGGTTGCTGACCCGGCTCACGCCGGCGATCTCCACTTCTACCACATCGCCGGGGGCAAGGGTCCCGACTCCCTCGGGCGTCCCAGTAAGGACGAGGTCGCCGGGCTCCAACGTCATGACCCCCGAGATGTAGGACAGCAGGGCCGGAATGTCGAAGACCATGTCCGCGCCCCTGCCCTGCTGACGCACCTTTCCGTTCACCGTCGTCGTCACATTGAGCGACGTCAGATCGGCGGGCGCGTCCGCCACCTCACCCACAGCGCAGAAGGTGTCGAAGCCTTTCGCCCGCGTCCATTGCGAGTCGGACTTCTGCAGATCGCGGGCGGTCACGTCGTTCGCCGCCACGATGCCGCCCACCGCCTTTCGTGCCTCGGCCGCGCTCGCCTTCCGCAACCGTCTGGACACGACCACGCCGATCTCCCCTTCGTACTCGACCTGATTGGACACCGTTGGCAGACGGATGGATTCCCCGGCACCGATCAGGCTCGACGGTGGCTTGAGGAAGAGCAGCGGCTCCTTCGGCACGTCGTTGCCGAGCTCTTTCGCGTGGGCGGAATAATTCCGCCCGACACAGACGATCTTGGAGGGTGTCAGTCTGGGCATGCCTGAAGCTAATTGCCCGGCCCCTCATGGCGCGAATGACCCCTTGGCCTATGTCGCCGCGGCCATGTAAAACTCCCGCACTTGGTCGACGATCGCCGCCCACCTCCCGATTGCGCGGCGCGCTGGCGGCAGCGCCTCGAGCAATCCGCGACCGTAGCGCTTGGTCACGATCCGTGGATCGCCGATCACCACGACGCCCCGGTCGGTGCCTGTGCGGATGAGACGCCCGAACCCCTGCTTGAGACGCAGGGACGCGTTGGGCAGCATGTACTCCACGAACGCGTCGCCGCCGCGCGCGACGATCGCCTCGCACTGCGCGGCGGTCACCGGCTCTGTCGGCACCCTGAACGGCAGCTTGGCGATGACGAGGCCGCGAAGCGCGTCGCCCGGCACGTCGACCCCTTCCCAGAAGGACGCCGTACCGAGCAGGATCGCCTGCCCCGACGCACGGAAGCGCGACAGCAGCGCGTCGCGGCTTTCGTCGCCGTGCACGAGCAGCGGCCAGCGCCGATCCGCGCCTCGCGCGCGAAGCTCGGAGGCGAGCTGTCGCACCTCACGATGGCTCGTGAAGAGCACGAACAGCCCACCGTCGGACGATTCGGCCAGATCGAGCACCATGCGGGTGACGGCCTTGCGATGGCCGTCGGCGTCCACGTTCGGCGCAGGGGTGTCGGTCGGGATCACGAGCAGCGACTGCCGCTCGTACACGAATGGCGAGGGAAACACCGCCATCGTGGGCGTCAGCTCCGGATCGTCGAGACCCAGTCGCGCCGCGAGAAAGTCGAACCCGCGGGCGTCACCCGCCGTGGTGCCGTCCGACGCGGTCAGCGTCGCGCTGGTGACGATCACGCTGTCGAGCCGCTTGAACAGGTCCTCGCGCAGAATCGGCGCGAGATCGAGCGGCACCGACGACACCGCCACCGAGCGCTCGCGTCCACGCACCTCCACCCAGCGCACGCTGTCGTCGCCCTCCGGAGGCGACAGCGCGCGGCGCAGTCCGTCGCCTGCCGTCTGGAGACGTCGCGCGACGGAGCGCATCTCGTTCAGCACGGGCGCCAACGCCTCGTCCAGCTTCTCGCTGCCTTCGATGCGCTCGCGCACGAGCCGGAGCCCCTCGTGCAGCAGCTCGATCTCGCCCACCGTGTCCTCGAGCGCGAGCGAGAGTCCCGCCCTCCATATCGGATGCGAGGCGAAGCTCGCGGTCAGGCGCACGACCGGCTGCCCCGCTTCCTCGATGAACGTGTCGAGGAGATCGAACAGGAACCCGCTCTTCGCGCGCAGCGCGTTCACCGACGGCTCGAGCTTCGCCTCGAGCAGGTCGAGGCTCGCGGTGCTCAGCAGATCGGAGCTCGCCGAGAGTCGCGTGGCGAGCACGGGGAGGAGCCCCTTCCCGCGCCGGTCCAACCGGTTGACGAGGCGCTGGAGTCCGCCCCGCGTGACCGTGGTCCCCAGGTGCGTCGACGCCGCGTCCTCGAGATGATGGCCTTCGTCCACCACCAGGCGGCCGTACGCCGGGAGCACCGCGGCATCCGCCCAGTTCTGCGCGGCGCGCCGCACCGCCACGTCGGACAGGAGCAGGTGGTGGTTCACGACGATCACATCCGCCTGCGCGGCCGCGCGGCGCGCCTTGAACACGAAGCACGAGTCGAAGTGCGAGCACTTCATGCGCGTGCAGATGTCGCCCTCGGCGGAAACCTCGTCCCATACCTCGGGCCGGGGCGGCACTGGCAGGTCCGCGAGCGAGCCGTCGCTGGTGCGCTCGGCCCACGCGGCGATCGTCGCGAGCTCCGCCGCGGTGCCCTGCTCGAACAACTGCGCCGCGCCGCCCGACGCCTGCTCGAGGCGCGCCTTGCAGACATAGTTGCGCCAGCCTTTCAGCAGGGCGAAGCGGACCTTCTGATCGCCGAGCGCCCTGGCGAGAAAGGGGAGGTCCTTCCCGACGAGCTGTTCCTGCAGATTGATCGTGTTGGTGGAGACGATGGTGCGCTCGCCGTTTGCCGCTGCCCAGCGCAGCGCCGGCACGAGGTACCCGAGGGACTTGCCGACGCCGGTGCCGGCCTCGAGCAACCCGACGCCACCATCGTTGTAGACGCGCGCGATCGCGGCCGCCATGTCCCGCTGGCTCGCGCGATCCTCGTAGCCCGCATGCTGCTGCGCGATTGGCCCATCGGGCCCGAGGTCGTGCGCCATCTTCGCCGGATCGATGCGAATGCGCTGGTCGGCTTTGGGGACTTCCACCACCACGTAGAGCGACGATGCATCGTTGTCGATGATCCCGAAGCCGATGCCGTCGTCGTGCATCCGCGCCGCTACGTCGTAGTCCGCCCCCGACGGCTCCAGCAGCCCGGACGGGTGGTTGTGCAGCAGCATCTCGCCGCGCCGCGCGAAGCCGGGAAGCGCCAGCACGCTCTCGACGTTCCCGCGCGCCGCGACGCGCGCCGTCTGGATCACTCCGTCGTCATCGACGGCGCAGACGAAGCAGATCTCGC
>JBJMNM010000006.1:0-2254 GCA_045804305.1 Gemmatimonadaceae bacterium
GGCGGCAATGAACTCACCCGCGTCCCAGAAGGTGACGCCAGGTGCCATCGTCACCAGATAGCACGCGAGCAGCACGACGCCCGCGAACCATGCGGCGCGGACGGGCGTCACACGGGCGTCCCCGCCGCCTCGAGCGCGACGCGGGGCGGCGTGCGACCGGAGAGCACGTCACGCACCTCCACCGTGCTGAGGTCGCGCCAGAGCCGCCCGCGCTCGGCGATCGAAACCGTCGCGCGCTCCTCGCTCACGACCACCACCAGCGCGTCCGTCTCGTCAGTGAGCCCGAGCGCGGCACGATGCCGCGTGCCCAACGCCCGGTCGGCGAGCGGCTTCTGCGAGAGAGGCAGGATGCATCCGGCCGCGATGATCGTGTCGCCGCGAAGCACGACGGCACCGTCGTGCAGCGGCGAGTATGGGGTGAAGATCGTGGTCAGCAGGTCCGCCGAGACCTTGGCCTCCATCAGCGAGCCCGACTCCGCGTACTGGTCCAGCGGTACCTCGCGCTCGATCACGATGATGGCGCCGATGCCCGAGCGGCTCAACCGCTCCACGGCTTCGACGATCTCCTCGGCCACTTCGCGCTGCTCCATCTGCCGGAAGAGTCGCGCGAAGCGCGCCTGGCCGAGATGGGCCAGCGCGGCGCGCAGCTCGGGCGCGAACACCACGAGCAGCGCGATTGCCCCGTACTGGAACACGAACCCGAGGATGTAGGTGATCATCTCGAGCTTGAGCAGCCACGCCGCGGCATATGCCACGAGGAGCATCGCGAGCCCCGTGACGATCTGCAGCGTGCGCGTGCCATGAAAGAGGAGCAGCACCCGATAGAGTGCGTACGCCACCAGCACGACCTCGAGCACGTCGCGCCATCCCGGATGCAGCAGTCGCAGCTCCTGAAGCTCGGTCACGACGCGGCTCCCGCGTTGCGGATGGCGGCCGCCACGTCGAGCGCGGCGCGCGTCGGTGCCACGTCGTGCACGCGGAGCAGGCTCGCCCCTCGCTCATACGCCGCCACCGCCGCGCCCACGCTGCCGAACACGCGCTGCGCCGGCCGCGATTCGCCGGTGAGCTGCCCGATGAATCGCTTGCGCGATGCACCCACGAGCACGGCATAGTCCCAATCCACGAGCCGCCGCAGACAGGCCAGCGCGCGCAGGGAGTGCTCCGGACGCTTCGCGAATCCAATGCCCGGATCCACCGCGATGGCGTCGCTCCGCACGCCGGCACGCTCCACCGCGCCCACGCGGTCGCGGAGCTCCGCCAGCATGGTCGCGAGAAAGTCCCCGCCGTAGTCCGCGTGCTCGTACGTGGCCATGTCGGACACGCCGCCCCGCGAGTGCATCACGACCACGCCCACGCCCGCCTTGGCGCACAACGATGCCATGGCCGGATCGAGCCGGACGCCGGACACGTCGTTCACGATGTGCGCGCCCGCCTCGATGGCGCCAGCCGCGACCTCGGCGTTCACGGTATCCACCGACAGGATCGCGTCCGGGTGGGCCGCCGCAAGCGCCGTGATGACGGGGAGCACGCGCTGCAGCTCCTCCTCGGTGCTCACGGCCGTCGCGCCCTGCGGCCGCGTGGATTGGCCCCCCACGTCGAGAATGTCGGCGCCCTCCGCGAGCAGGCGTGAGCCGTGCGCCACGGCGGCATCTGGTGCGAAGAAGTCACCGCCGTCGCTGAAGCTGTCCGGCGTGACGTTCACGATCCCCATCACGAGAGGACGGTGATCGAGCGCCAGGGCGCGGCCGCGAACCTGCCAGAGCGTGCGGGACATGTCGCTAAGATAGCACGAAGGGCGGCGCGTCATGTCGACGCGCCGCCCTCCTCCACGCTTCAGCCACGCTTCAGCGTTGGGCCGACGGAAGCGCTTACGCCGGCGATGGCTCCGGCCCGCCGAGCAGCGGCGGATTCCGTCGCGGCTGCGGGATCGGCGTGGGCGGCGACATGAGCGGCGGCGTCGACGGCGCGCCGCTCGTACGCGGGGGCAGCTTCTCGCCCCGCGCGATCATGCGGATGTCTTCCGCCGTGAGCGTCTCCCGCTCGAGCAGCGCCGCCGCCAGCGTGTGCAGTAGCTCGAGGTTCTCGCTCAGCACCTCCTTGGCCCTGTCGTATGCCTTGGTGATGACGCGCTTCACCTCGGCATCCACGAGCTGCGCCGTCTGCTCGCTGACCTCGCGACGGTGCTGGATCTCGCGACCCAGGAACAGCTCCTGCTCGTTGTCGCCCACGAGGATCGGGCCGATGGCGTCGGACA
>JBJMNM010000007.1:0-5258 GCA_045804305.1 Gemmatimonadaceae bacterium
CGGCGGAGATGAACCCGGCGTACCACCCGGCCGGTTCCGACGACCCCCGCGGCGCCCGCGGCGGCGCTGGGTGCGCTTCTCGCCGGCCGTCTGGTCGGTCGCGCCGGCGTCCGGGGCCGCGATCGGATCGCCGCCGGCTGCCGACGGCGGGGTCTGCGGACGCGCCGCCGGCGCGGAGCGGCGCGCGTCTGGAGCGGGCGCCGTGTCGCGAGCTGCTCGCGCCGGAGGCGCACTGCGCGGCGCCGACTGCGCATCGGCGTTGGACCTCCCCACGACGCGCGTCTCGAGCTCGACCATCATCTCGTCCGTGTCGTCGGTGCTCAAGTCGCGCGGCGTCTCGTGGGCGGCCGCCTCGAGCGCCGTGGCGAGTACGTCGCCGGCTGCCGTCATCTCGTCGCGCAGCTCGGACAGCGCGATCGTCCGCATCTCGCCCTCGACACCGCGCAGCGTGACGCGCTCACGGAAGATGTCGTTCGCGACGACCTTCTCCTCCCCGAGCGACGTGCGGACCACCTTGCCCTCCTTGGGATACTTCCGGCGGCTCTGCACGTAGAACTCGTGCTCGTACCGCAGGCAGCACATCAGCCGGCCGCAGGCCCCGGAGATCTGGGAAGGGTTGAGCGAGAGCCGCTGGTCCTTCGCGACGCCCAGGTTCACCGGGCGCAGCTCGGGCAGCCACGACGCCGAGCAATACTGACGGCCGCAGCGGCCGATGCCGTCGAGCCGCTTCGCCTCGTCGCGCACGCCGATCTGCTTGAGCTCGATGCGCGTGCGGAACATGGACGCCAGCTCGCGCACCAGCGTCCGGAAATCCACCCGCTTCTCGGCGGTGAAATAGAACGTGAGCTTCTTCCGGTCCCACTGCCACTCGGCGTCGGTCATCTTCATGACCAGGGCGTTCGCCTTCACCCGCTCCATCGCCTTGCGGCGCGCCTCGTCGTCGCTCGCGCGGAGCTCCTCGTGACGGCGGAGCTCTTCGGCTGTGGCGAGCCGCTTCACCACGCGAGTCGCCGGCGCGCCGAGCAAGCCGTGCGGAACCTTCGCGGACCGGTGCTCTGCCTCGGGGCCGACGGAGTGCACGCGCCCGAGATCCTCGCCGCGGTCGGCATCGACGATGACGGGCGTGGCGCGGGGCGGGCTCTCGTCCGACTCCCAGACGAAGAATTCCTTGCGGTTGCCCTTGAACGCGACTTCGACGAGGAGGGACACGCTACTCGACGAACTGGCCCATGCGCAGGAACTTCTCGCGACGGCGGCGCACGAGCTTATCGGGCTTGAGCCGGCGCAGGTCGTCGAGCTGCCGCAGCAGCGTCTCCTGCAGGGCCGCGGCGGTGAGCTCGTGGTTCGCGTGTGCACCGCCAGGCGGCTCGGGGATGATCTCGTCGATCACGCGGAGCTCGAACAGGTCGGGGGCCGTGATGCGGAGCGCGGTGGCGGCCCGGTCGCGATTCTCGAGCTTGCCGTCCTTCCAGAGGATCGCGGCCGCGCCCTCCACGCTGATCACCGAGTAGACGGCGTTCTCCAGCATGTTCACCCGGTCGGCGACGCCAAGGGCGAGCGCACCGCCCGAACCACCCTCGCCGATCACCGTCGCGATGATCGGCGTCTCGAGCCGGCTCATCTCGAACAGGTTGCGGGCGATCGCCTCGCTCTGACCGCGCTCCTCCGCGCCGAGCCCGGGCCACGCACCGGGCGTGTCGATGAACGTGATGACCGGCACGTGGAACTTCTCCGCCAGCTTCATGAGGCGAAGCGCCTTGCGGTAGCCCTCGGGATGCGGCATCCCGAAGTTGCGCCGGAGGTTCTCCTTGGTGTCGCGGCCGCGCTGATGCCCGATGACCATCACGGTCTCACCGTCGAGGCGCGCCCAGCCGCCGATGATGGCGGCGTCCTCGCGGAACGCGCGGTCGCCGTGCAGCTCGATCCAGTCGGTGAAGCAGAGCCGCAGGTAGTCCTCGGTGAGTGGCCGCTTGTTGCTGCGCGCCACCTGCACGCGCTGCAGCGGCGTGAGGCTCTTGTAGATCTCCTCCCGCAGTTCCACGAGCTTCGCTTCGAGCGGCGCGATCTCCTTCACCACGTCGAGCTGGCGCTCGCCGGCGAGCTTCTTCAGCTCGTCGATCTGCTTCTCCAGCTCGAAGATCGGCTTCTCGAACTCCAAAGTCGCAGTCGCCATCCGTGTCAGCTCCCGCGCACGAGGCGGACGCGATCCTCACCGAGGAGCGCCCGCAGGTCGGTCAGCGCGGCCTGGGTGGCCGCGAGTCTGAGCGAACGCGACTTCAGGCGCGCCCGCGTCCCATTTCCATCGTTCCACCTGAGCTCGAGCGGCGGCGCACCCGAATGCGGCGTCGCATGGGCGTCGATCACCGCGCGCACTTCCCCCATGACTTCGGGAGCCATGCCGTCGCCCATCTCCATGTCGATGGCGATGGAGACCTGTCCGTTCAGCCGCAATTCCGCGAACGGCGTCACGGATTCCACGATGAACGTCGGGCTGTCGGCATCCTGGTCGCGCTTGGAGTAGCCGCCCTTCATCAGGACGGGCACATCGCTGCGGACCCGGTCGGCGAGCAGACCCCAGCTCTCGGGGAAGACCAGTACCTCCGAAGATCCAGAAAAATCCTCAACTGTCAACCGGGCGAACTCGGCCCCCGAGCGCTTGCTGATCTGCCGCTTGATGGCCGTGACCACCACCCCCATGGAGATCGGCTCGGGCGTCCACTTGCCGAGTTGGCTCACCGTATGGGTGGCGAACAGCTCGCACTCGATGCGATACGGCTCCAGCGGGTGGCCGCTGATGTAGAAGCCGAGGATCTCCTTCTCGCGGGTGAGCCGCTCGGATTCCGCCATCGGGGCCACGTTGGGCAGCACGCGGGGCGCATGCGTCGCGGCGTCGCCGCCGTCGACCGGGCCCCCAAACAGGGAGACCTGCCCCATCTCCTTCTCCTGCTGCTTGAGCGAGGCCTCCTGCATCGCGCTGTCCAGCGCGTGCCAGTACTGCGCCCGGTGTCCGCCGAGTCCATCCAGCGCCCCGGAGGCAATCAGCGCCTCGAACACGCGCTTGTTGCAGAGGCGGAGGTCGACGCGGTCGGTGAAGTCGAAGAAGCTGTCGAACGGCTTCTCGCGCTTCGCCAGGAGAATGGAGTCGATCGCCCCACGCCCGACGTTGCGGATGGCGCCGAGCCCGAACCGAATGCGCTTCGCGTCGAGCACCGTGAACTTGTAGCCCGACTCGTTCACGTCCGGGGGGAGCACCTCGATGCCTAGCTCCCGGGACTCATTGATGAACTTCACTACGGCGTCCGTGTCGCCGATGGACGACGACAGGATCGCCGCCATGAACTCGGCGGGGAAGTGCGCCTTGAGCCACGCGGTGTGGAAGGAGATGACCGAGTACGCGACCGAGTGCGACTTGTTGAAGCCGTAGCGGCCGAAGGTCTCGATCTGTCCGGCGAGCTCCTCGATGATCTTGCGGTCGTAGCCGCGCGCGATCGCCTTCGAGGTGAACTTGCCCAGCTCCGCCTTGATGAGCTCCGCGTCCTTCTTGCCGACCGCCTTGCGGAGAACGTCGGCTTCGGCGAGCGAGATGCCGGCGAGCGTCTGGGCCAGACGCATCACCTGCTCCTGATAGGTGATGACGCCGTACGTCGGCTTGAGGATCGGCTCGAGCTCGGGGAGCGCGTAGCTGACCGGCTCCTCGCCGCGCTTGCGGCGTTGATAGACCTTGTGCATGCCGGCGTCGAGCGGACCGGGACGCAGCAGCGCGTTGGACGCCACGAGATCGTCGAAGCTGTCGCAGCGAATGGCGCGCAGCATGTCCGTCGCGAGCGGCGACTCGAACTGGAACACACCGGTCGTACGGCCGGCGCGAAGCATCTGGTACGTCTTCGGATCGGCCGTGTCGACGTCGTCGAGATTCGGCCGGGTACCGGTGCGCGCCTGGATGTTGTCCAGCGCGTCGCGGATCACCGTGAGCGTCGTGAGCCCGAGGAAATCCATCTTCAACATGCCCGCCTTCTCGAGGCAGTTCATGTCGTACTGCGTCACGACCACCGACTCGTCGCTGCCCGCGCCGGCGCCCCTGCTCGAGACCGTGGCGATCGGCACGTAGTCGTCGAGCGGGCCGGGCGCGATCACCACGCCGGCGGCGTGCACGCCGGTATGGCGAGACAGCCCTTCGAGCGAGATCGCGTAATCCAGGAGCGTCTTGTAGCGGTCGTCCGTCTTGTAGACCTTGGCGATCTCGGGCACCTGCGTGATCGCTTCCTTCACGGTCAGGTTGAACGCGGGACCATTGGGGATCAGCTTCGCCAGCGCATCCGTCTCCGCCGGCGTGAAGCCGAGCGTCCGGCCCACGTCCTTGATGGCGGCGCGGGACTTCATGGTGCCGAAGGTGACGATCTGGCCGACGGATTCCTTGCCGTACTTCTGCCGCACGTACTCGATCACCTCGCCGCGCCGCTCGAAGCAGAAGTCGACGTCGATGTCGGGCATCGAGACGCGCTCGGGATTCAGGAAGCGCTCGAACAGCAGATCGTACTTGAGCGGACACACGTCGGTGATGCGCAGCGCGTACGCCACGAGCGAGCCGGCCGCCGAGCCGCGTCCTGGGCCGACGGGGATGCCGAGATCGCGCGCCGCCTTGATGAAGTCGTAGACGATGAGGAAGTAGCCGGCGTACCCGGTGCGCGTGATCACGCCGAGCTCGTACTCGAGCCGTTCCATCACTTCCGCCGAAAGCTCCGACCCGTAACGCTCATGCGCGCCGGCGGTCGCCAGCTGCACGAGCAGCTCGTTCTCCGTCTTCACGTCGGGCGGCAGCGGGAACGAGGGCACGTAGTACTTCTTCTCGAACGCGAAGCCCGCCTCGTCGGCGATCTTCAGCGTGTTCTCGAGCACGTCCGCTCGGTCGGGGAAGCGCTCGCGCATCTCGGGGGCGCTCTTGAAGTACAGCCCCCGATCGTAGTGCATGCGGTTCTGATCGCTGTAGTCCTTGCCGAGCCCGATGCAGAGCAGGATGTCGTGGGCGTCGTGGTCGGCGGCCTTCAGGAAGTGGGCGTCGTTCGTGGCAATGACCGGGAGGTTGAGCTCCTGCCCGAGCGCGAGAATCGACGCGTTGTGCCTGGCCTGTCCTTGGGAATCGTGGCCCTGCACCTCGAGGTAATAGCGATCCTTGAAGACGTCCGCGTACCAGCTCGCCGCTTCGCGCGCCGCATCGGGGTTGCCCGCCTCGAATGCGGACGCGATCTCCCCGGCCAGAC
>JBJMNM010000008.1:0-12385 GCA_045804305.1 Gemmatimonadaceae bacterium
CCGGTGCCCGAGTTGTGACGATATGCAGCCGGATCCCACGGGGCGATGCGCGTGTCGAGCCACTCGAGGATGTCGGCCCAGTGGCCGGGCTCGTGATCGTTCACGAACACGGACGCCGAGATGTGCATCGCGGAAACGAGCACGAATCCGTCGTCGATTGCGGCAGCGGCGCGGCAGGCCTCCACGTCGTCCGTGATGTCGATGATCTCCTGGCGTTTCGCGGTTTTGAAGGTGCGATAGCTCGTGTGCGTGCGCATGGCGGTCGTGCGTCCGGGTGACAGGGTAGTCGCCTCGAGAGGCGACCTGTATGTTACCGAGAAACCTCCCTCCCGCGCGCCCGTACGGAGCCCTTGTGAAGCAGGTCGGTTTTCGCGCTCGTCTCTTTCTCATTCTCCTCGGCTTCGCGCTCATCCCCACGATCGTGCTGGCGGCCGCGTGGGAGGTCACGGTAGTGAGCGCACTGCCCCTGCTGGGCACCACGCCGGCGATGGAGCGCATCGCGGAGACCGGCCGGCGGGCGCTGACCGCCACGCGTTCGGCGCCGCTGACGGCCGAGCAGCGAACGCTGCTCGCCGAGCACCAGCAGGCGCTCGACGAAGGGCTGTTGCACGGCCGGCAGATGGAGTTCCTGATGACGCGGCGAGCGCCCGTCGTGGCGGCGCTGATGGCGCTGGCCGCAGCGCTCCTGATGGGGCTCGTGGCCTCGCGGGTGGCGGCGCATCTCAGCCGGAACCTCACGCGGCCGTTGAGCGAGCTTGTCGGCTGGACGGCGATGATCGGGCGCGGCGAGTCGATTCCGGAGGGCCCACCGCGGAAGGGAGCGCCCGAGTTCGTGGTGCTCCGCAATGGGATGCGCGAGATGGCTGACGAGCTGCGACTTGGACGCGTGCGTGCACTCGAGGCCGAGCGAGCCACAGCGCTGCGTGAATCGGCGCGGCAGGTGGCGCACGAGCTCAAGAACCCGCTCACGCCCATTCGCTTCGCGATCGCGCGGCTGCGTCGCGATGCGCCCGACTCACTCGCGGAGACGGTGGACGTGCTCGAGAGCGAGTCGCGCCGGCTCGAGGAGATGGCGCGGAGCTTCGCGCTGTTCGGGCGGCTGCCGGAGGGGCCGCAGGCGCCGGTCGACCTGGGCGAGCTCGCGCGCACCGCGACACGCAGCGTGGTGCCGGAGGAAACGCCGGTCACCGTGCAGGTGGATGACGACGTGCCCATGGTGCCAGGGCACGTGGACGCGCTCGGACGGGCGCTCACGAACGTGCTGTTGAATGCCGTGGAAGCGAGCGCACCAGGCGCGCCGGTGAGGGTAACAGTACGGAACGTGATCCGAGGGTCGCGCCCGATGGTGGAGGTGGCGGTGCACGATCGCGGCTCCGGCATTCCGGACGGGCGCCTGGCGCGCATCTGGGAGCCCTACGTGACGCACAAGGCGGGCGGCACCGGCCTCGGGTTGGCGATCGTTCGCCAGACGCTGCTCGCGCATCATGGTGAGGTGGCGGCGGAGAGCGCGCCGGGAACGGGGACGACGATCAGATTATTCCTGCCGGCGGAGATGCTGGCGATCACCGAGGAGATGGCGGCATATGGCAATTAGCGGCATACTGGTCCCGATCAGCTTTTTCGGCATGGTCACGATCGTCACGGTCGGCATGCCGCTCGCGCGCGCGTACGCGCGGCGCATGGAGTCCGGCGCCGGCCGTCCGGCCGTTCCCCCCGACGTGACGGCACGCCTGGAGCGCATGGAGCAGGCGATCGACTCCATCGCCATCGAGATCGAGCGAATCTCGGAGGGACAGCGGTTCACCACGAAGCTCCTCGCCGAGCGAGTACCGCCGGCGTCCGCGGCGCCCGCGCCGGTCGGGCCGCCGGCGCGGGCGGACAGTCGCTGACGCGTCGCCGATGTCGAGCGTCCTGATCGTCGACGACGAGCCCAACATCCGGCGGATGGTGGGCGCGCTGCTGAGCAGTGAGGGCTACGAGGTCCGTGATGCGGCGGAGGGAGCGGTCGGCCTCGCGCGCATCGCCGAAAGCTGTCCCGACGTGGTGCTCCTGGACCTGATGATTCCGGGAGAGCTGGATGGGCTGGCGACGCTTGCACGGCTGCGCGAGCTGGTGCCGGACGTGCCGGTGATCATGATGAGTGGCAAGGCAGGCCTGAGCGATGCCGTGAAGGCCACGAAGCTCGGCGCATTCAACTTTCTCGAGAAGCCGCTCTCACCGGAGGGTGTGCTGCTCGCGCTCGCCTCTGCGCTCGAGCTGCGCCGCGTACGGCGCGAGGCGCGCGCTCTGCGCGAGGACCTCGGGCTCGCCGGCGAGATGATCGGCGCGAGCCCGTCGATGGACAGGGTGCGCGAGATGATCGCCCGTGTGGCGCCGACGGATGCCCGCGTGCTGATCACCGGCGAGTCGGGCACGGGAAAGGAGCTCGTGGCGTCGGCCATCCACCTCGGCAGCGCGCGGCGCGATCGGCCGTTCGTGCGCGTGAACTGCGCGGCGATCCCGCGCGACCTCGTGGAGAGCGAGATGTTCGGCCACGAGAAGGGCGCCTTCACCGGCGCCACGGACCGGCGCATCGGACGGTTCGAGCTGGCGCACACCGGTACGCTCTTCCTCGACGAGGTGGGCGACCTCGGCGCCGAGGCGCAGGCCAAGCTGCTGCGCGCGATCGAGGCGCGCGAGATCGAGCGCGTGGGCGGGGGCAAGCCGATTCGCGTGGACGTCCGCATCGTGAGCGCGACCAATCGCGATCTCACGCGCGCGGTGGCGGACGGCAGTTTCCGCGAGGATCTGCTCTTTCGCCTCAACGTGATCCCGATCCCGATCCCGCCGCTGCGCGAGCGGCCAAACGACATCCCGTCGCTCGTGGCGCACTTCTCGGCGCTGCATCGTGCGCGCACGGGGCGGCGCCCACCGCAGTGGACGACGGGCGCACTGTCGCTGCTCGCGCAGTACCGTTGGCCGGGCAACGTGCGCGAGCTGGCGAACATCGTGGAGCGGCTCGCGATTCTGCACGCCGGCGCCGACGTGGACGAGCGCGACGTCCGCGCGGTGCTCCCCATGGAGAGCGCTGGAGCTGGGCGCCGGGCCGAGGCCCCCCTGCCCGATCCGTCGCTGCTGGACGAGTCGCTCACCGAGACGCTCGACGGGCACGAACGCACGCTGATCGTGCGCGCGCTCTCCGCCGCCGGCGGCAACGTGGCCGAGGCCTCGCGTCGGCTCAAGACCGACCGCGCGAACCTGTACCGCCGGATGCGTCGCCTGGGCATTCCTGTCGGCGACGAATGAGCGGCGCCGTTCCACCAACCCTGCGACCTTCCCTGACCTCCGTGCGATCTCTCGCGCTCGCGATCGGGCTGGCCATGCTCCCCGCACTGGCCGGCGCTCAACAGCGGGATACGATCACCGCGGGCAATCAACTACCGCGCGACGTGGCGCGCGAGGTGGTCGCGCTGTTCAACGCGACGACCACCGTTCGCGCGGTCGATCGCCTGGAGATTCCCGCCGGCCGCGACGTGCCCGGCAACGTGGCCGTGCTCAACGGGCCCGTGATCATCGCCGGCCATGTGGCGGGACGCGTCCTCGCGATCAATGCGGACGTGCTGCTCCAGCGCGGCGCGCGGATCGACGGGGATCTGCTCGTCGTGGGCGGCGAGGTGGAAGGCACCGACAGCGCGACGATCGGGGGCGAGATCCGGGTCTATCATCCGCCGCTCCGCTATACGCAGGAGGGCGACCGGCTCGTGGCGCAGCTGGAGGGTCCAGCCGCGGCAGATCAGTGGTGGCGGCGGTTCGAGCCGCATGGCGAGAGCAACTCCAACCGCCTCGAGATCGCGACCGCGGGCGTGTACAATCGTGTGGAAGGACTTCCGGTGCGCGTCGGACCGGTGCTCTACCGGGATCAGGGGTGGGGACACCTGCGTCTCGACGCGTTCGCGATTCTGCGCACGGGAAGCAGCTTCTCGTCGGCCACCGCCGACGTGGGGCACATGGTCCACGGCGAGATTCGCGCGGGGCGAGAGTTCGGCGTCACGCTGGGTGCCCGGCTGTTCGACATCGTGGACGGCGTGGAGAGCTGGCAGCTCAGCAACACCGAGGTAGGGCTGGCGTCGTTCATGTTCCGGCGCGACTACCGCGACTACTACGGCCGCCACGGGGGTCAGCTCTTCGCGGCGCTGCGCGCCACGGACAACGCCGACCTCACGCTCTCGTACGGGGACGAGCGGTGGCGCTCGCGGGACGCCCGCAATCCCCTCTCGGTGTTCAACGGCGAACGTTCCTGGCGCGACAATCCGCGGCTCGACGGCGGGCGCTTTCACCTCGCGAACGTCACGATGCGGGTGGACACGCGCAACGACCCCTTCAATCCATGGGCCGGTTGGTATCTGCTCGCGGACTTCGAGCGGGGCACCGGCGCGATCGACGATCCGGCGCCCACGTCGCTCGGCCTCCGCATCCTGCCGATCGGGCCATCGCGATATCAGCGCGGCTTCCTGGACGTGCGACGCTACAACCGGCTCGCGCCGAATGCCGCGCTCAACCTGCGCATGGTGCTCGGCGGTTGGCTGAGTGGCGATCCGCTGCCGCTCGAGCGGCGCCTGTCGATCGACGGGCCGGGCACGGTACCCGGATTCGATTTTCGATCCCCGACCAATGAAGACGTGGGCACCTGCGCGACGGTGGACGCGCCACCTGGACGACCGGCGCAGTGCGAGCGCATCGGCCTGGCGCAGCTCGAGTACCGGAACGATCTCCACATCTCGATCCCCGATTGGCGCAACGCGTACCGCGGGAACCGCTTCCGATTCGACGGCGCCTGGGTGTTCTTCGCCGATGCGGGCCGCGGTTGGCTCGTGAATGCGCCCGGCAATGTGCTGAACTACGGGCGACGCGAGCTGCCTCCGCTCTCCACATATCGGACCGACATCGGCGCCGGCCTGGATTTCGACCTCGTGGGCATCTACGTGGCCAAGGCACTCTCGGTCCCGCAGGAGCCGGCGAACGTGTTCCTGCGTCTGCGGCGTCGCTTCTAGCCGTGCGTCGCGCGCCTCGCACGCTGCTGCTCGCGCTCGCGCTCCTGCTGGGAAGCGCGGGTCCGGCGCATGCGCAACGGCGTGTGTCCCTCGACGTGATCCCACCCGCGAGCGCCGGCGCCGCTCCCACCGTGTCGGCGACGAACCTGTTCGCCGATCCCGACATGCGCGAGCTGGTCCGGAGCGGGTTCCCGGCGTCGATGAAGTTCCGTCTCGAGCTGTGGCGCGCGAGCGGCCTGTTCAACAACCTCGAGTCGCAGCAGGAGTGGGAGCTGATCATCCAGTACGATCCGTCCGCGCAGCGCTATCGCGTCGTGCGTCGCCAGCGCGGACGGGTGGAGGACCTCGGGAGCTTCGCCACGCTCTCCACCGCCCAGGCAATGCTGGAGCGCCCGTTGCGTGCCGGACTGCTTCCCGAACGCGACGGCTCGCGCTACTACTACACCCTGGCGCTGGACATCGAGGCGCTGTCGGTGAGCGACATGGCGCAGCTCGAGCGGTGGCTGCGTGGCGTGCGTGGGGGGACGGCCGCGTCGGCGCTGGGAAGCGGGATGCGCACGCTCATGCTACGCATGCTTGGCGGAGAGAAGCAGCATTACGCGGGGCGCAGCCCGACGTTCACGGCCGAGCGGTAGCCACGCTGGTCATCGGCGCTGCCGCAAATGAAAAGGAGGCAGCTATTCCGCAGCTGCCTCCTTTTGGTGCTCGTGCGCCGGTCCGTGCGAAGGCCCGTGCGTCCGGTGCGGATGGTTGCGGTGCTCGAGCGCCTCGAGCTGATGCAGGATCGTGTCCCCGTAGAAGGTCTTGATGTAGCGCGCCTGGGTAGTTGTGAGGCGGCGGACGGCCCAGGACAGGTGCACGAAGTGCGGCTCCACCGGATGTGTGAGTGGGTGCATCCCGATCTCGTGGGGCAGCCGGTTGCCCTTGCGGGTGTTGCATGGCGAGCAGGCGGTCACGACGTTCGTCCAATCATTCGTGCCACCGCGCGAGATCGGGATCACATGGTCACGCGTGAGCGCTTCGCGCGGCTTCAGCTCCATCGACGGGCGACCGCAATACTGGCAGCGGTAATGATCGCGCGCGAAGAGGAAGGTGTTGGTCACCTGCCGGCGGAAGCGGCGGGGCACATGGATGAACTTGGTCAGCCGGATGACGGCCGGCCTGGGCATCGTGAGGCGCTCCGAGCGCACGACGCGGTCCTGCTCCGCCTCCACGATCTCGGCCTTGCCGTCGATCACGAGGCGCAGCGCCCGACGCATGGGGACCATGGTCAGGGGCTCGAACGATGCGTTCAAGGCCAGACATCCCAGAATCACGCAAACCTCCCGGCGCAACGACTGCCATTCAAGCTACGGCGGTGCCACAGCCGCTACAAGAGAGCGGCATCCATATATGCGACTGGCCGAGCAGGGGCGAGGTCACGCCGTGACCAGCCAGACCGCGCGGCCGTCAGGGCGCGTCCCTATCGTGGCCAGGCGCCGGTGCGCGAGCCGTGTCGCTCGGGGTCGTAGAGCGCCTCGTCGGCCACGCCCACGCGCCGCGTGATCTCGAGGGCCGCGGCCACGTTGGCGACCTGCTCGCGCGCGTGGCCGTCGGAGCCGAGGGAGATCCGTACGCCCGCGTCGGCGGCGCGCTGAACGAGACGCGCATGCGGCTGATAGCGCGCCGACACCTCGAAGGCGATGCCGGCCCGCAGCAGCGCGCGCACCGCGCGTTCCTCGTGCCCTTCGTCCCAGAGCTCGTGCGGATCGATGCGCCGGAGCGACCGCGGCAGAAGCGTGGGATGAGCGAGGATATCGACGGGCATCTCCGCAGCCAGCGCTTCGAGCGTTGCCACGTGTGCGTCGAGGTATGCCGCCGGCGTGAGACCCTCGGGGAGCTCGGCCACGAACGCGCGAACCCATTGGCCGGACGGGAGGAGTACCGCGTGCAGCGAACCCACCCGATGCGTGAAGCGCCGGACCGTCGTTTCGGGAAGTTCGCGCCAGAGGGCATCGTGCCAGCAGAACTCCCCGCCGCGGAGCACGTCGTACCGCTCGAGATCGTCGAGGTACTCGATCACCGCCGCAGGCGAGTCCACCACGGTTGGCGCGTCACGCGAGATGTGATCGGTCACGCTCGGCCGCGTGCCGAGCGTTTCAGCGCGCGCAACCACCTCGCTGACGGTGAGCGCACCGTCGGAGTGCCGCGAGTGCGCATGACAATCCGTTGGCCGCCAGGTCGTCATCAATCAGGCGGCAGGACGAAGGGGTTCGTGGTGTCGCGCGGTACACGCCGGGTGGTGTCGCGGGTCGTCCGGCCGCTGTCACGGGCAGCAGGCAGGCGCGTGCTGTCCCGAGCGGGACGGGTGGCCGGTCGCGACGCGCGCGGAATGGGCGCGGCGCCCGGGATGACCATCGCGTCAGTCGGTGGCACGTACGGGCGCGATGGCCCGAAGCCGGTGTCCGAGGGCACCGACGGACGGATTCCTGTCGAGGTGCCCGGCACCCCGAGCGTGGTGTCCATGCCGGGTGTCGCGTAGCTCGGCACGCATGGCTGCGTGGGATCCGTGCCGATGATGAAGAACTCATTCACCGACCCGGAGCACCCGGGTCCCGCGAGCATTCCGCTCACCGGATCGATCTGTCGAACGACGATCCCTTCCGGCCGCGGCCAATCCGGCGGCGCCGGCTTGCGACGATAGACTTCGTTCATGAACGCCGTCCATGCGGGCGCGGCCAGCACACCGCCCTGCGCGTTCCCCTTGATCTTGGACGGCTTGTCGAGGCCCATCCACACGCCGGCGACCAGGTCAGAGGTATAGCCGATGAACCACACGTCGGCGCCGTCGTTGGTCGTGCCGGTCTTGCCGCCGGCGGGAAGATGGAACTGCGATCCGACGGAGCCCGCGGCTGTCCCGCGCTGCACGACGTCCTTCATCATGCTCACCATGAGCCACGACTCCTCGGGCGACATCACCGGCGCGCGCACCGGCGTCGGCTCCCACAGCACATCGCCCTTGGCGTTCTCCACGCGCACGATCGACGTCGGGCTGCTCCGCGTGCCGAGCGTGGCGAAGGCGGAATATGCGGCGACCATCTCGATGGGATAGACGTCGGCCGCGCCGATGTGAATGGACGGATACGGCGGAATGGGCGTCGTGATGCCGAACTTCCGCGCCATGTCGATGACGCTGGGCTCACCGAGCTCCATGCCGACCTTGATCGCCACGATGTTGCGCGACTGGTAGAGCCCGCGCCGCATCGGCATCGGACCCTCGAACTTTCCGTCGTAGTTCTGCGGCGTCCACACTCCCCCGCCCGACTGCGGCACGGAGACGGGCGAGTCGTCCACGATGTACGAGGGCGGCCGGCCGTTCTGCACGGCGTCGGCGTAGACGATCGGCTTGAAGGTCGAGCCAGGCTGCCGGAGCGCCTGCGTGGCACGGTTGAACTTGGAGTCGTCGAAATCGCGGCCGCCGACGAGCGCGCGTACCGCGCCCGTGCGCGGATCCATCGCGATGAATGCGCCCTGGAGGTACGGCGAGTTCGCCGCCAGCGCCTCGCCCGCGCGGCTCGACGCCTTCGACATGTACGACTCGAAGGTCGGGTGATTGTACGCGCCGTAGCGACCCGACTCCACCGCCTTGAGCTGGTTCTCGAGCGCGCGCTCGGCGGCGGATTGGAGATCCACGTCGAGGGTGGTGTAGACCTTGAGGCCCTGTTCGTACAGCCGCTGCCCGAACTGCTGCTCGAGCTGCTGGCGGACCCACTCCACGAAGTACGGCGCCACGTCACCCGCCTCGGACTTGCGCGCGAGCTGCATCGGGTACGCGCTCGCGAGACTGGCATCGGCGTCGCTGATCGCGCCCTGCGTGCGCATGATCTCGATCACGGTGTTGCGACGCTGAATGGCGCGGTCGGGCGATCGGCGCGGGTTGTAGCGCTCGGGCGCCTTGGGAAGGCCCGCGAGGGTAGCCGCTTCCGCGAGGTTCAGGTCCCTCGCCGACTTGCCGAAGTAGCGCTGCGCGGCCGTCTCCACCCCGAACGACTGGTTGCCCAGCGCAATCTGGTTCAGGTAGAGCTCGAGGATCTTGTCCTTGGAGTACTTCGCCTCGATGGCGCGTGCGACCTTCGCTTCCTTCAGCTTGCGCACGAGCGACTTCTCTCGCGACAGCCGCTCGGGAAAGATGTTGCGCGCGAGCTGCATCGTGATGGTCGAGAAGCCTTCGGCGAAGCTGCGCTTCCTGATGTCCGCCACGAGCGCGCCCGGAATGCGCATGAAGTCCACGCCGGCGTGCTGGTAGAAGCGCTTGTCCTCCACGTCGATGAAGGCATTGCGGACCATCGGCGGGATCTGGTCCAGCTTGAGCAGCGTCCGGCGCTCGAGACCGAGCTCGGCGATGAACCGGCCGTCGGCCGCGAACAGCTTCGACGTCTGGCGGGGTTGGTACTCGTCCAGCACGTCCACCGACGGACAGGCGCCGGCTCGGCAGACGAGGGCCCAGCTGGCATAGAGGAACCCGATGACGAACGCCGTGCCGAATGCGAGCCCGATTCCCAGCCCGCGGGAGAGTCTGGGGTGGCGCCGTCGAAAATTTCGTGAGAACGGGAGGTCCATCTAGCGTCGAATGAGGTCCCGGCGGGCGCGGCAACAGCGCCGCCGACGTAATGGGGAGGGAAGGTTAATGCACGGCCGCGGCCCACAGCAACGCTCCGGCCGCATGCGTCGCCTGCCAATTGGACACCCGGGGGTCTAGTTTTGTGCCATGAAATCGAGCGACGTGCTGGACGAGCTGCAATGGCGTGGGCTGGTGGCGCAGCACACCGATGGGGTGCCTGCGGCGCTGGCCGGGGGTGCGGTGTCCGCCTACATCGGATTCGATCCGACGGGCAGTAGCCTCCACGTGGGAAGTCTCGTTCCGATCATGATCCTCGTGCATCTCCAGCGCGCCGGGCATCGCCCCGTCGCGCTCGTGGGCGGCGGCACGGGGATGATCGGCGATCCGAGCGGCAAGACAGCGGAGCGCCAGCTGCTGACACCGGAGCAGGTGGCCGAGAACGTGGCCGGCATTCGTGCGCAGCTCGAGCACTTCCTCGAGTTCGAGGGACCGAGCGCGGCACGCATGCGCGACAACCGGGCGTGGCTTGGAGAGGCACACCTCATCGCCTTTCTGCGCGACATCGGGAAGCACTTCACCGTGAACTACATGCTCCAGAAGGAGTCCGTGCGCTCTCGCATGGACGCCGGGATCTCCTTCACCGAGTTCTCGTACATGCTGCTCCAGGCGTACGATTTTCTCGAGCTGCGCCGGCGCGACGGCGTGACTCTCCAGCTCGGCGGCAGCGATCAGTGGGGCAACATCACCGCCGGTATCGAGCTCATTCGCCGTGTCGATGGTGCCGAGGCACACGGTCTCACCGTGCCGCTCGTCACCACGTCCTCGGGGACGAAGTTCGGCAAGACCGAGGCGGGCGCGGTATGGCTCGACGCGGCACGCACGTCTCCATACGCATTCTATCAGTTCTGGCGCGCCACCGATGACGCGGACGTGGGCCGCTACCTCCGGTATTACACGCTGCTCTCGCGCACCGACATCGAAGCGCTGGACGCCGCGACCGCGTCCGCGCCGGAGCAACGCGCGGCGCAGACCGCGCTCGCGCGCGACGTCACGCGGCGCGTGCACGGGGAGTCGGCGCTCGCGGCGGCCGAGCAGGTATCGACCTTCTTCTTCGGTGGGCTCGATCCGCGCGAGCTCACGGACGCGGCATTCACGATCCTGCGCGCGGAAGCGCCGTTCACCGAGGTCGATGCGGCCGCGGTGGCGAGCGAATCGGATGCGTCGAGCTTCGACGCGTTCAAGCTGCTCACGGCATCAGGCCTGGCGGCATCGAACGGCGCGGCGAAACGGCTGCTCGAGCAGGGCGGGGTGTCGGTGAACAAGCGGAAGATCGGGGCGGGGGAGCGGCTGGTGCCACGCGACGGCGCACTGCTGCGGGGCGGGCACGTGGTCGTCGGGAAGGGGAAGCGGGAGTACGCGGTGCTGAGGGTGAGATAGGCACTCGCGCTTTCGGCATGATCGTGGCGCGGCAGGCGGTCGTACGATGATCGGTGCACCCGTCGTCCGGCCACTTTGCCATGATGCGAGACTTTCGAGGGCTCCGCGTGTGGCATAAGGCACATCGGTTAGCCCTCGACATTCATTCGGCGATGGAGTCCGCGCCGGAACGCCGATACACTGGACTTCGGTCGCAAATCCTCCGATCGGCGGCATCAATTCCGGCCAACATTGCTGAGGGTTGTGGCAAGTCCACACATGCGGAGCTCGCACGGTTTGCGGAGATTGCGTTGGGCTCCGCGACTGAATTGGACAACCATCTACTGTTCGCGCGCGACGCCGGCGTGATCGACCCCGACCGCTACATGCAGCTCGAACCGGTCGTCGCTGAAATGCGGCGGATGTTGTTCGCTTTTGTGCGCGCGGTGAGATCGCGAACAACACCGCACTGAGCAGTGGGGAAGAGCCAAGCAAGGACGCAAGGGCGCTCACTGCGTTTGCTGTGGCGCCTTTCCGTCGTTGCTTGCAGTTGCTCATCGCCCATTGCGGTGTTGTTCGCGATACGTCTCCCATCGGATGAGCTGGCGGTGGCGCCTCAGGCAGGCCGTTGATCCAGCGCCTCCAGCGCCTGGCCAAGCTCGTCGCTCGTCGTGTAGCAGTGCGGCGCGAGCCTGATCGTCCCTTCACGCAGCGAATGCGCCACGCGCGCCGCATTCAGCCGCGCGCTGGCCGCGTCCGCGTCGGCCGGACGCAGGGAGACGATGCCCGCGTGTCGTGAGCGCGGCGTGACAATCGGAATGCCCAGCGCATCCGCCCCCGCCATCAGCTCCTCAACCCGGACGTGGATCACCTCGGCAATCGCCGCCGGCCCAAGCTCGTGGAAGAGCTCCAGGCTCGCGACCATCCCGGCGAAATCCTGGAACGGCAGCGTGATCTGCTCGAAGCGGCGCGCGTCGTCGCGCCAGGTCATGTCGTAGGCGAGCAGGCGCGAGAAGTCGTCCGACCCCTGGACGCCCATCCAGCTCACCGGCTGCGGCGTGAGCTCACGCAGCAGCGCTCGACGCACGTACGTGAATCCCGTGCCCCACGGCGCGAGGAGCCACTTCTGCCCGCCGCAGGCGAGTAGATCGATCGGCGTGCGCGAGAGATCGAGCGTGAGAGCGCCGAGGCCCTGGATGGCGTCCACCACGAACAGGATGCCGCGCGATCGACAGGCCGCGCTGAGCACGTCGAGGTCGGCGACCGCTCCGGTGGAGAAGCCGACCCACGACACGGCCAGCACGCGCACGCCCGGCAGCTCGAGCGCGGCGAGCAGCGC
>JBJMNM010000009.1:0-6854 GCA_045804305.1 Gemmatimonadaceae bacterium
AAACACATACCAAAAAACACTCTATACCAATATGAACACCTTCTCGGCTTCCGTCGCCATGCCCGCGCCGGTGATGACGACCTCGCCGAGCTGCAACGGGTTGTCCTCGAGCACGAAGTCCTGCGTATTCGTGCCCGCAGTCAACTGAACCGGGCGGCTCGCCGGCTTGTAGCCCACGCGCCGCGCCGCGAGCGTGAGCGCCTGACCGGCCAGCCTCGCGCCGGTGAGCACGATCGAGTAGCGGCCGTCCTCGCGCGTGATCGCACCGAGGCCGAGTTGGGGAATGGTGACCGTGGCACCGACCAGGGCCGCGCCCCCCGTGGCGCGCACTCGCCCCGTCACGGTCGCCGGCTCCTGGGCTGCGAGAGCCGATGCCATCGCACACACGCACACCGCCACGAGAGCGGTACGTCGCAATCCACCGGACATGGAACCTCCCGACAAAGTTCGCGTTGATCGCTCGGCACGAGCATTTCGGGAGCTACCTACTTCGTGCGCAACAACCTCGACCACGCATTTGGGATGAAGCGTTCCTGCGCCGTGTCCAGTTGCAGTCGTGCACGGATTGAATTCCAAATGTCGCGCTCGACCCTTCGAGCCTGTGTTCCGTCACATGGCGATGGCGCAGCGACGGCGCGACGCGGAGCTTCATCGCATGCCGCTGCGCACTCTCGTGCATCGTTCCCTCCTGCTGTTCGCCGTGTGGTGCGCGCCGCTCGGCGCACGCTCGAGGGCGCGCGCGCAGGCACCGAGCGCCGGTCGTGTCGACGAGCGGCTCGTCGCTGCCGATGACACGACGCAGCACTACGCGCAGTTTCTGCCATCGGGCTACCGCACCGACCGTCGCTGGCCCGTGCTCTTCGTGCTCGACCCGCGCGGCCGTGGGCTGCATGCGCTTCGCCTGTTCGCCGACGGCGCGGAGCGTCACGGGTACGTCGTGCTCAGCTCCTACAACTCGCTGAGCGATGGCGCGCGCGAGCCGAACGTCGTCGCCATGAACGCGATGCTCGAGTCGGCGCAGCGCCGCCTCTCGATCGATCCCCAGCGGATCTATCTCGCCGGATTCTCCGGCACGGCGCGCATCGTGTGGGATTTCGCGCTCGAGATGCGCGGCCATGTCGCGGGGATCATCGGCGTAGGCGCCGGCATTCCCTTCGTGGGCAATGGCCCGGAAGTCGCCTTCGCCGGTGATTCCTCCTTCGCCTTCTTCGGCGGCAGCGGCGAGTTCGATTTCAACTACGAGGAAGTGCGCGCGCTCGGCGAGCGCTTCCGGATCGCGCGCACACCGTATCGGCTTGTCGTGTATCCTGGCTTCCACGACTGGCCACCGGCGGCCGTGTGCAGTCTCGCCCTGGCGTGGCTCGACACGCGTGCGATGCTCGGCGGTCGCAGCCCCGTGGACACCTTCCAGCTCGGAGGGCGTCGTGTGGCCGATCTCGACTCGGCGCGCGCACTCGAAGCGCGGGGCCGCCTCGCGGACGCCGAAGACCTCTATGACAGCATTGCGCGCGACGATCGGGGATCGGCGGAGGGGACCATCGCATCGGCGAGAGCCGCCGCGCTGCATCGCGCGGACGTCGTCGTCCGCTATCGCGAACGAGGGCGCGAGCTCGCGCGGGCCGATCAGGAGCAGTCGCTCGCGCTGCAGCGCGTGTTGACGGCGGCGGACGCCGAATCCACGCCGCCCGACGCGGAGACGCTGCTGGAACGGCTCCGCATCGCCGAGCTGCGCCGTCAGGCCAGCTCGACGGACAGCCTGGCAAGCGCGACAGCCCGCCGGCTGCTCTCGCGCACCGCCGTCTTTCTTTCATTCTATGCGCCGCGCACCTACCTCGCGCGCGGGGCGGCGGATCGTGCGCTCCTGATGCTGCGCGCCGCATCCGCGGTCGCGCCACTGCGTGGCGAGGCATGCGGGCTGCTGGATCGCGCCATCGCGCTGAGCGCGCTTCGTGCCGACAGCGATGCGCGCCTCTGCGCAGCCGCGCCGAGCCGGTAGCTCGCGCCGGCGCCCGAATACGCCGGATGGTTGCGGCGGCGGCTGACGTGCCCACAAGTTTTGCCGCACCAGCCGCACGCAGAGGACCGTTGGACTCTCAACAGGCGGACGCTGAGCGGCCGGTGACGCTACCGGTTGCCCGGCCGCATCCAGGAGCCGAGTTGGGCGACGCACCCCGCGATCGCCCCGAAGTGTCGGCCAGCCACGCCGTCGTGCTCCCTCCGACGCGACGGCTACGCGGTCTCCCGGGCTACCTGTTCGCGGCCGGGGCTGTCGCGCTGTCTCTCGGCGGCTCGCTCCTGCTGGAGCCATACCTCACACGGGCCGTCTTCACGCTGTTCTGGCCCTCGGTGGTCGGCGTAGCGATCGTCGCGGGCCTTGGGCCGGCGCTGTTTGCCTCAGCGCTGAGCGTGGCGGTCGTCGACTACTTGTTCATCCCGCCGCAATACTCGCTGCATCTCTCCGATCCGGGCGAGCTGTCGGCACTCGGCATCTTCGTGCTGACGTCCACTCTGGTGAGCGCGATCGCCGACCGCCGCCGTGCCGCCGAGGAGCGCGCCATCGCCGCAGCCGTAGAGAATGCCGAGCTCGCCACGCAGCTCGAGGATCAGGCAATCTTGCTCGAGTCGCAGCTGGAGGAGGCGCAGGCCCTCACCGAAGAGCTCGAGCAGACGAGCGGCGAGCTGCACGAGCGGAACGAGGAGGTGGAAGCGGCAGCCAGATTCTCGCGCGGCATCCTCGAGAGCATCAGCGACCCCTTCGTGGTGCAGGACAGGGATTGGCGATTCCGCTACATCAACGAGTCGGCCGCGCGTGTCTTCGGCGACGGCGGTCGCGATCCCGAGGAGCTGATCGGGCGGGTGGTCTGGGATCTGTACCCGGAGCTCGTGGGCACGCCGATGGAACGCCAGATGAAGCGCGCCGCGCACGAGCGGAAACCCGTCTCCTTCGAGGCGTTCTACGCGGAGCGTGGCACGTGGTCGCAGTTGTATTGCTATCCGCTCCCCGACGGCGGTCTGGCGACACAGTGGAAGGACATCACGGCGCGAAAGAAAGCCGAGGAGGCGCTGCACCATCTCGATCGCGCGACGGAGCTCATGACCTCTCCACTCGATCCGGAGGAGCGCCTGCAGGATTTCGCGCGGCTCGTGGTGCCGCAGCTGGCCGACTGGTGCGCGATCGACATCGTGGATGAGCACGGCCGGCCCCGCCAGGCGGCCGTGGCCCACGTCGATCCCGCGAAGGTGGATTTCGCGCGCGAACTGAATCGGCGCTACCAACCTCGCTCGGATGCATCGACGGGCGTGCCCAACGTGCTGCGAACGGGGCAACCGGAGCTCTACCCGGAGATCAGCGACGAAATGCTGGTAGCCGGCGCCATCGACGACGAGCATCTGCGCATCTCGCGCGCACTCGGCTTGCGGTCGGCGATGGTCGTGCCGCTCACGGCGCGCGGAAGGACGTTCGGTGCGCTGACGCTCGTGTCCGCCGAATCACGACGCCGCTACACCACGGACGACCTCGCGCTGGCCTCCGAGCTGGCGCGGCGCGCGGCGCTGGCGATCGACAACGCGCGTCAACATCAGAGGGCGATCGATGCACAGCGCAAGGCCGAAGCGGCCAACCGCGTGAAGTCGGAATTCCTCGCGGCGATGAGCCACGAGCTGCGCACTCCACTCAACGCGATCGCCGGCTACGCGGACCTGCTTCTCATCGGGGTGCGCGGCCCGCTCACCCCCGAACAGCGAGCCGATCTCGAGCGCGTGCAGCGGGCGCAGCGCCACCTGGGAAGCCTGATCGCGGAGGTGCTCAACTTCGCTCGCGCCGAGGCTGGCCGCATCGAGTACCGACTGACGGCCCTGCCCGTCGCCGTGCTGCTCGCGGACCTGCCGGAGTTCGTGGACCCGCAGCTCCGCGAACGCGAGCTCTCGTTTCACTGCGCGCAGCCCGCGCCAGCCCTGATGGTACGCGTCGACCAGGAGAAGGTCCGACAGATCCTGCTCAACCTGCTGTCCAACAGCGTGAAGTTCACCCCGCCTGGTGGTCGGATCGAAGTGCGGTGTGAGCAGCGCGATGAAAGGGTGCTGATTCACGTCGTCGACACCGGTGTCGGTATCGACGCCGAACGCCTCGAGTCGGTGTTCGAGCCGTTCGTTCAACTGAATCGCTCGCTCAGCGATTCCCGAGGCGGGATTGGCCTCGGGCTGGCGATCAGCCGCGACCTCGCGCGCGGCATGGGTGGCGACCTCGTGGCGGAGAGCAAGCCCGGGGTTGGAAGCACGTTCACGCTGAGTCTTCCCGCAGCCTGAGCGGCAGGCGCACTGGCCGCCGTCTTGCGCTTTGCGGCCGGCATGCACGATTGGATTTGCGCGCGCGTCGGCGCATGCACGGCGCTTATCGCGGCCGTCACCGCCGTGGGCTGCGGCGTACCGCGGGACAGCGATCGCACGCTCGAGCGCGTCCGCGGCAGCGAATTGCGTGTCGGCGTGACCGACCATCCGCCCTGGGTCGAGGTGAATGACCACCTGGTGAGCGGTGTGGAGCCGGCGCTGGTCAGCGAGCTGGCGCGGCGGCTGCGCACGCGAGCCGCCTTCCATCGCGGCAGCGAAAGCGAGCTGCTCGAGGCCTTGCGTCGTGGCGACCTGGATCTCGTGGCCGCCGGGCTCGACGACCGCTCGCCGTGGAAGGGACGCGTCGCTCTCACGCGGCCCTATCTCACGGACGCCACGACCGGCGCGAAGCACGTGCTCGCCGTTCGGTCCGGCGAGAATGCCTGGCTCGTGCATGTCGAGACCTTCCTCGCGAGCCATCCCGAGATCGGCGCGCCCACGAACACCGCCGAGCGATGAGGATTGGAAAGCGATTCGAGTTTCCGCCCGAGCAGCAGGAGCAGCGGCACCGCGCTGCACGGTTGTCGTGGCTCAGCCTGGCGTTGCTCACCAGCACGGCCATCGCGGTGTACGTCACGCTCGGCCAGTCGGAAGCGATGAAGACGGCCTGGATAGAGGATCTGATGGCCCTCATTCCTCCGATCGTGCTCCTCGTGGCGCTCAAGCTCGAGAACCGCGAGCCCAACCCGCGCTATCCGTACGGCTACTTTCGCGTCGTCTCGATCGCCTTCCTCGTCACCTCGGCGCTGCTCACCCTCGTGGGCGTGTGGCTGCTGCTGGATTCGGTGATGAAGCTCATCCACGGCGAGCGCGCGCCCGTGGGCACGATGACGCTGTTCGGGCATGTCGTGTGGAGCGGCTGGCTCATGATCGCCGCGCTCGGCTACTGCGTGGCGGTCGGCATACTGCTCGGACGGCTCAAGCAGCCGGTGGCCGACAAGCTCGCCGACAAGGCGCTCGCCGCCGACGCGGACATGAACAAAGCGGGATGGATGTCGGAAGGCGCGGCGATCGTCGGCATTCTGCTGATCGGCTACGGCCAGTGGTGGGGCGACGCGGCGGCCGCGGCCTTCATCTCCCTCAACATCGTCCGGGATGGATGGATCAACCTGCGGCAGGTCGTCGCCGACCTGATGGACGAAACACCCACCGAGATGGGCGGGCTGGAGATGGAGAGTCTTCCGACCAAGGTGCGCGTGGCCGCCGAGCAGCTGCCGTGGGTGGAGAAGGCGGCGGTTCGGCTGCGTGAGCAGGGCCACGTGATTGCCGGCGAGGTGTTCATCGTGCCGCGCACGGAACAGGATCTCGTGAAGCGCGTGGAGGAAACCTCCGATGCGCTGTGCCGGTTGGATTGGCGGATCTATTCCTTGACCGTGATGCCGGTCTCCGATCTGGAGGATGGTGTCACACCGCGACCGGCGTGACACCAACTCCAGGTCGCCAGCCCAAGCTCAGTCGGTCGCGCCAATACGTACGTGCTCGATGCGCCGCGTCCTGGACGGGACGTTGTAGACGCGAAGCGTCACCACGTCACCGGACTTCGCACGGCCGATCGCCGCGCGCAGCTCCTCGGGCGAACGCACCGCAGCGCCTTCTACCGAGAGAATGACGTCCGGGCCCCCCGTCTCCGGCGTGGCCAGATGGGAGGCGGCCGAGCTGCCGTCCTTCACGTCCGTCACCACGACACCGCTCACGTCGCTCGGCAACTGGAGCTGCTTCGCGGTAGCGGCATCGATGGCGGTCACACTCACACCCAGCGCGCGCAGCGACGAGCCCTCGGCGCTGCCGCTCGAGCCATGCTCGCTGGACCGCGCCGCCGCCACCGCCTTCTCGGTGTCGACGCGCTGGAGCGGAACGCGCAGGGTCGCGCGCTGTCCAGCCTTGCGAGCCACTTCCACCGTGACCACGTCACCCGGCTTGCGGAAGGCGATCGCTTCCTGAAGCTGCGCCACGTAGCTCACGGGCTTGCCGTCGATCATGATGATCACGTCGCCGGGCTGGATCCCTGCTTTCTGCGCGGGGGAGCTGGCGTCGCCGAAGTCCTGGACGACCACGCCGCCGATGTCGCTCAGGCCGGCGTACGCCGCGTCGTCGGCACCGGCATCACGAACCGAGATGCCGAGGGCCGCACGCTCCACGTGCCCCGACTTGATGATCTGGCTCATCACGGCGCGGGCGAGATTGATCGGTACCGCGAAGCCGTAGCCGGCGTTGTAGCCGGTCGGGCTCTCGATCGCGCTGTTGATGCCGATGACCTCACCGTGCACGTTGACCAGCGGTCCGCCCGAATTCCCAGGATTGATTGCCGCGTCGGTCTGGATGAAGTCCTGGATGCTATGCTGCGACTGACCGGGCAGCGCGAGCGCGCGACCCTTGGCGCTGACGATACCCTGGGTGACCGTGAAGGTCAGGTTCTCGCCGAGTGGATTGTCTTCTGATAGGAAGATCTTGGTTTAGGGATAGTGTTT
>JBJMNM010000010.1:0-2032 GCA_045804305.1 Gemmatimonadaceae bacterium
ATGCGAGTGCTGCGGCACCAGCGCGTCCTTCTTGAGGTAGACGTGCGCGAGCATCATGTCGTCGCCGGTGATCAGCTTTCTCGAGATCACATCGGTGACGCGCTCCTCAGGAAGCTCGGACCAGCGGAAGTGGCGGACGGATGCGTCGGACATGGTTTGATGGAGAATCGAGGAAGACTAGAGGCGCGAGACAAAGTGGCTGGACGCGCCGCGACCCGCTACCCGGCCAATGCGTCGTCCGGCAATTCGCGACGTCCTGGTCCCTCCCGTGTGTCACGCGCGCCACGGCGGCGAGCCACCTCCAGCCCGGTGATGCACGCGGCCAGCCACACCACCCCCGCCGCGAGCCCGCTCACGATGTCGCTGAAGTACCGCTCGCCGAGGTAGAGGCGGCCGAAGCAGATCGCGAGCACCAGCACGAGGGTCGCGCTCACGACGATCACGCCGGCGCGATGCGAGCGAAAGAGCAGGATCGCGAAATAGCCGACCATCCCATAGCCAACGATCGTGCCCAGCGCCTGACCACTCGGCGTCCCCATCACCTCCGTGGTGGCCGGTCCCAGGGCCACGGAATGGGGGTGCATGAAGAAATGCTTGACGGCGAGATCGAGCAGGAGTGCACCAACGACGGCGGCCAGCATTCCGATGATCGGCAGCCAGCCGCGCTGCACGAGCATGACCATCGCGAGCGCGAGCCCGGGGACGATCATCACGCGCCACAGACCCATGCTGCTGACCCCACGCCAGAACGCGTCGGCAGTGGGGGTGGCCGTCTCGCGGAGCGCGGCCGCGAGAAAGAGGTCGAACTCCGGCACCGCCTCCTGGTTCAGCAGCGTCGTCATGATCGCGCTGAAGATCACGAGCGCCACGAAGCTGAGCCCGAGCCCGATCGTCAGGTTGAGTCCCAGGTAGTCGCCCGCGGTGAAGCGGTGGAACAGGAACCGCCGCGCTCTCGGCGAGTGTCCGGCGAGCCATCGCACCGGCGCCGACATGAGGATCCGGTGCCACAGCGTGCCCTCGGCACGCCATGCCGCATCGCTCTCCTCTACGAGCCACCCGCCGGCCACCGCGACGGTGACCAGCAGAGCCATCCCGACGGCGGTGATCAGCGCCGCCCGCGCCAGCCCATGGCCGAACCGCGGGGGATGCTGCCCGAAGAAATATCCCACGCCGCAGAAGACCGCCGACCAGATCGCCGCGCCGATGACATTGAAGAAGGTGAATCGGCGGAGGCTCATCGTCGACAGGCCGGCCATGGGCGAGATGAGCATTCGCGCCACGGGAATGAATCGGCCGGCGATCACCGCGGCCCCGCCATGGCGATCGAAGAGCCGTCGGGTGCGAGTCAGCACGGCCGGGCTCACCTTTCTCGAGTGACGCTCGAAGAAGGTGCCGCCCCGGCGCCCGAGTACGAAGGCCACGGTCGTCCCCGCCGTCGCGGTGATCGTGGACACCAGGAAGACGATCGCGAGTGAAAGCCGCCCGTGCGCCGCGAACGCCGACGCGGTCACCAGTGTGCTGTCGGTCGGGAAGGGGATCGCGATCCCCTCGAAGAAGATGAAGGTGGCGACGATGAGATACCCGTAATCGGCGATCAGTCGTCCGAGATGGTTCATCATGAAGTGCGCATGGGCCGAACGGGTGGGTTGTCCCTTCATGCAGGAAATGCGCTCCGCTGATGGCGCGCATGGCCCGCAACCGTCTGGACGGGTCGGTCGTCTGACGGTACATATTGGGCTGACACCCGCCTGCCCGCGCAACCGTAGAGAGACGCATGATCCAAGTCACCGTGATCCAGGCGCCCGCGCCACCCACTCGCGCCGGCGCACCGCCAGGCAGCGGCCCCTACATCGTCACGAAGGGCGACGTCGATCGCGCGCTGTCTAACGTGCCGATGACCGCGCAGGACATTGCCAACCTCAAGGCGCGGCGGTCGGAGCTATCCAACCAGCTCAATTCGGCCGATGGTCGTCGCCGCGAGCTGCAGAAGCAGCTGATCAATGCCAGCGGACCGCAGGATCGGGCCGGCCTC
>JBJMNM010000011.1:0-2218 GCA_045804305.1 Gemmatimonadaceae bacterium
GACGCGTGGCGCGCGCCAGCTTCACGGCATAGCTCACGATGCTCGGCGCCGCCGGCAGGCGGCGCACGAGGTGCAGCAGCTCGCTCAATTGCACGCCACTCAATACCGGCGTGATCGCGTTCGTGGAGTCGGTCGTCGTCTCGGCGACGATGCGCTCCTCCTCCTCGCGGCTCGGATAGTCCACGGTGAGCTGCACCATGAACCGGTCGAGCTGCGCCTCGGGCAGGGGATAGGTGCCCTCCTGCTCGATCGGGTTCTGCGTGGCCAGCACGAAGAACGGCTCGGGGAGCACGTGCGTCTTGCCCGCGGCCGTGACGGCGTGCTCCTGCATCGCCTGGAGCAGCGCGGCCTGCGTCTTCGGCGGCGCGCGGTTGATCTCGTCGGCCAGCACGATGTTCGCGAACACCGGACCGTGCACGAACTTGAAGAAGCGACGCCCCGATGCGTGATCCTCCTCCAGCAGCTCGGTGCCGGTGATGTCGCTCGGCATGAGGTCGGGGGTGAACTGCACGCGCGAGAACTTGAGGTCGAGCGCTTCGGCGACCGTGTGCACGAGCAGGGTCTTCGCGAGGCCCGGCACGCCCACCAGCAGCGCGTGGCCGCCGGCGAGGATCGCCGCCACGAGATTGTCCACCACGTCGCGCTGCCCGATGATACGCCGGGCGATCTGCGCGTTGAGCGCGACGCGGGCGCGGGCGAGCTGATCGAGCAGCTCGAGATCGCGGCTGTCGTCGCGGGTGGGGCGGATGGTGGCGGAGCTCGTCACGTTCGCGTGTTGAATGGCGGATAGGTGCGCGGCTGCGGTGAAAGCTAGTGCCGGGCGCGGGCGGCCAGAAGAGAACCGGCACAAGGTCGTATGCGCCGAGCGACCCGATCACTATCTACGCGCTCGGCGCACCGATCGATGACGCCCCCGCGATGGCGACGGCTCGCACGCGAACGGGACGCCTCGCGGCGTCCCGTGAACGCATCGTCCCACCAATCGAGCCCTACTGCACGCTGATCGTTGTGGACGCGACGGCCTGGAAGGAGCGGGACGTGAGCAGCGCCTGGACGCCGTACGTGCCGGCCGCCGGGGCATGCCAGTGTTCCGTGAACGCGATCGCCTCGCCGGGCGCCAGCGTGCGCGAGCCGAGCGACTGCCCGAAGCTCATGTTCGCGCTCCACTGCCACAGCAGCGCGCCGCTCGCGGCGGAGCGAACGATGAAGTCGTATTGCTGCGCGCTGTTGAAGTCGAGCTGCACCGGCTGCGCGGAGACGTTCCTCACCACGAGCTCGAGCGTGACGTCGCGTCCGGCGACGGCGGTTCTCAGGTTGGGCTGAAGCACGCTGCTGTTGGCGCCGATGGTGATGGGAGGTCTCAACTGTGGCGGGTCGCCGATGCATCCATCGGTGCACGGAAGCCTGAGGAGCTTCGCCCCCGACACCGTCTGCTGCGCCATGGTGATCGCATGCGTGCCGCTCGCCGTGTTGCCGCGGAGCGCGAGCAGCGGCGGCTCGACGGTGGCGTCGAACGATACGTCGAAGGAGGCCACTCGGCACTCGATGGGCGGCATCGTGTAGCTCGCCTCGGACGGCGCAGTTGGCTGAGCGCATCGCTGCTCCGTTGGCGTGCTGCTGATGTACTGGGTGCCGCTCGTGCCGAGGTAGACGCCGCCGAGCCCATCGAGATAGGCGAGGGTCGTGGGGGTGAAGGAGGCACGGACATTCGTGTATCCCGGCGTTGGTGCGTCGACGGCGGCGAGCTGCACGAGGCGCCGCGGGTTGCTCCGCTGCCACGCGATCATGCTGTTCAGGGGCGCGCGATACGCCAACGTGCAGAGCGCGCCGGCCGGGCAGTAGTTCTGGTCGAAGCTCAGCGCGGTGGCGAGGTACTCGGCGGCCACGCCGTCCACCGTGATGGTCACGCTGGTGAGCTCCGGCCCGCGGCGCAGCACGTGCGCGACTTCGTGGTACGCGCTGCTCACGCGCGGCTCGGCTCCCGCGGTGAAGAGGGAGTCGGCGATGCGATCGAAGGTCAGCGCCGCATCCAGCGCGCGCGGATCGACGGACGGCTCCGTGTTGGTGGTGCAGCCGGGGGCGAGCAGGGCGATCATGCTCCCTACGGCGAGACCGCGAAGTGTGCGCATGTCCAGCGTTACCCGCGGCGAACCGCCCCGGTCACCGGGGCGGGCGCGTCCTCTCGTCTAGCGGAGCTGGAACGAGAACCGCTGCTCCA
>JBJMNM010000012.1:0-4417 GCA_045804305.1 Gemmatimonadaceae bacterium
GATCTTCGGGCGGCTGGCGGCGCGGGGCCATGAGGTCACGCTGCTCTGCGGCGGCTGGCCGGACGCCGACGCCACCGCCACGCTCGACGGGATCCGCGTGCATCGCGAGGGAACCCGCTACACGTTCCCGTTCAAGGCGCGGTCCTATTTTCGCCGCCATCTCTCGAGCGGCCGCTTCGATCTGCTGGTCGAGGATATCAACAAGATCCCCCTCGCGAGCCCCACGTGGGGCGGGCCGCCGGTCGTGGCCCTGGTGCCGCACCTCTTCGGCGGCACGGCCTTCCAGGAGCTCGCCGCTCCACTGGCCGCGGCTGTCTGGCTCGCCGAGCGGCCATTGGGGCGCGTGTACCGCGGCGTCCCTTTCCAGGCGATCAGCACGAGCACGGCGGATGATCTCGCCGGCCGCGGCATTCCGCGGGACGACGTAACGGTGATCCATCCCGGGATCGACGCGGTGGGCTACACACCGAACTTCGGCGAGCGCGCAGCCGAGCCCGTGTTCGCCTACCTGGGCAGGCTCAAGCGCTACAAGGGAGTGCACCACGTGGTGCGGGCCTTCGCGGCGTTGAGGCATCCCACGGCCACGCTCGAGATCGCGGGCGCCGGCGATTATCGGCCGGCGCTCGAACGGCTCGCCGCATCGCTTGACCTCGGCGAGCGCGTGCGGTTTCTTGGGCGTATCAGCGAGGCGGAGAAGCGGCATCTCCTGCGGCGGGCCTGGGGGCTTCTGTTCGCGTCGCCCAAGGAGGGGTGGGGCATCACCAATCTCGAGGCGGCGGCAAGCGGCACGCCGGTCGTGGCGTCGAACTCGCCGGGCATCCGCGAGTCGGTGCGCGACGGCGAGACCGGCTATCTCGTGCCCCATGGGGACTCCCTGGCGATGGCGGCGGCCATGGGTCGGCTCGCCGCCGATCGGGAGCTCGTGGCGCGGCTGGGGGCGCAGGCCCGCCGCTTCGCCGAGACGTTCACCTGGGAGCGCGCCGCCGAGGAGACGGAGCGCCACCTGCAGCGAGTGCTCACCTCTCGTCGCGGAGCCTGAATGGACATCGTCTTTCATGGACGTGGCGTCGCCGTGTCGAATCACATGCGCCAGCGTGCGATCACCGGCGTCCGGAAGCTGACCGAGCGGAGCGACCGCGTCGTCGACGCGGTGATCCGCTTCGAGGAGGACGGTCCGACGCGGCGCGTCGAGATCGTGCTCCACGCTCCGCGCCATCGGCGTCTCGTCGCGGAAGCGGAGGGGCGCTACTTCGGGCCGGCGCTGACGGCCGCCCTCTCGCGGCTGCGCATCCAGATCGCCGCGCTCAAGCGGACGGTCCGGGCGCGAGCGGCTCGAGTTCGCGCGGTCGCGCACGCGTGACCCCACCGCTCAAGGTAGGCGCGATGTTCGAGCAGATGCATACGCTGCTCGAGCTGGAGCGGGTGCAGGGCACGGACGGGTTGCACCGCCTCGTCCCGGGCGCGGACGTATCGAGTCCCGGGCTGGCGCTGGCGGGCTTCGTGGCGCGATTCGCGGCCGAGCGCGTGCAGGTGTTCGGCGAGACGGAGGTGACCTACCTCCACTCCCTCGACGCCTCGATTCGTCGCGCGCACCTCGCGCAGTTCTTCAGCTTCCCGATTCCCTGCGTCTTCGTCACCAAAGGGTTGGAGCTGCCGCCCGAGGTGGCGGAAGAAGCGACGCGCGCAGGCGTGGCCGTGCTGCGCTCGATGCTGAAGACCAACGAGTTCTACAACCGGATCAAGCCGTGGCTGGAGGATCACTTCGCGCCGCAGACCACGCTGCACGGATCGCTCGCCGACGTGTACGGGGTCGGCCTCCTGTTCATCGGACAGAGCGGCATCGGGAAATCCGAATGCGTGCTCGATCTGGTGGAGCGCGGCCACCGCTTCGTGGCGGATGACCTCGTGCTCGTGCGCAAGAAGGGGAGCGACATCCTCATCGGCCGCGGCCACGAGCTGCAGCGCCACTACATGGAGATTCGCGGCGTCGGCCTCGTGGACATCCCCGCGATCTTCGGCATTCGCGCCGTCCGGCAGCAGAAACGCATCGAGGTGATCGTCCAGCTCGAGGAGTGGCACCAGGGTGATACGCCGGCCACCGTGGAGCGCACCGGGCTCGATGGCGAGACGACCGACATCCTCGGCGTCCCGCTGCCGCGCATCACGGTGCCGCTCAATCCCGGCAAGAACATCACCGTGGTGGCCGAGGTGATCGCCATGCATCATCTGCTCAAGTGGAGCGGCATCGATCCGGCCGAGCGGTTCAACGCGCGGCTCATCAAGCAGATGCGCGACAAGACAGAGATCAATCGCTACCTCAGTGGTGACCATGAGTAATCCGGCGCCCGCCCCCGCCGCCACCCCCCGCGCGCTCGTCGCGGGGCACGCGGATTTCGCGTTCGGTCTCGTCTCCGCCGTGGACATGATCACCGGGAAGGGAAGCACGCTGCTCCCCATCCGCGTGACCGGCCTGTGCGGCGACGACATCAAGCAGCTCCTCCTCGACCGGCTGCGCGAGAGTGGCGCGCGGGTGATCTTCACGGACCTGCAAGCGGGGAGCTGCACCATGGCCGCGCGCAAGGTGATCCGCGAGCTCGGCGAGGGCGTGCTCGTCGCGGGCGCGAACCTGCCCATGCTGCTCGATTTCGTCATGTCCGCGAACCCGGACAGCAGGGCCGCCGCGGCGCAGGCGGCGGAGCGCGGGCGGCTCGCGGTGAGCGTGCACGACGGCGACGTGGTCAGCGGAGCCGCCAAGCCGTGACGCTCGTGCTCAACCGCATCGACGACCGGCTGATTCACGGCCAGGTCGTCGTCGGCTGGGGTCAGCCGCTCGATGTGAGGTTCATCGTGCTCGTCGACGACGCGGTGGCGACGAGCGAGTGGGAGCAGGACCTCTATCGCATGGGCGTGCCGCCGGAGATGGAGGTGCGCTTTCATTCCGTGAGCGAGGCGGCGTCACTGCTGGACGGCTATCGCCTCCAGGCGCGTCCCGGCATCCTGGTCACCGGCGACATCGCCACGATGCGCGCGCTGGTGGACCACGGTGGCGTGCGCGACGTGAACGTCGGCGGCATTCACCATCGGCCCGGTCGTACGCAGCACCTGCGCTATGTGTTCCTGACGGCGGACGAGGGAACGGCCCTGCGGGAGCTGGCCGCGCAGGGCGCGGTGGTGACGGCGCAGGACGTGCCGGCGGCGCGCGCCGTCCCGCTCGACGAGCTGCTGGCCGCGCGGGAGGATGCATGAGAGAGCTGCTTCCGCTGTCGCTGCTCGGCGGTGTGCTCGGGCTGGACGTCGTGTGCTTTCCGCAGATGATGTACTCGCGCCCCCTCGTGGCCGCCACGCTGGCCGGCGCATTCGTAGGTGACGCGACGACGGGCATCATCGTGGGCGCCACGCTCGAGCTGATCGCGCTCGCCACGCTGCCGTTCGGCGCGTCGCGGTACCCGGAGTGGGGATCGGCCGCCGTGGTCGGCGGCGCGATCGCCGCCGCGCTGCACACCGAGCGCGCCGGCGCGCTCACGATCGGCGTGCTCGCCGCGCTCGCCACGGCCTGGATTGGCGGCATGACGCTGGTGCGGCTGCGGCAGTTCAATGCCTACCTGGCGCGCCGCAAGCGGCCGGCGCTGGACGCGGGCTCGCGCGGAGCAGTGATCGGCCTCCAGCTCGCCGGGCTCACGGCGGACTTCATCCGCGCCGCGTTGCTCACGGCGATCACCTACGGCCTGCTCTTCCCGGTGTCGCTTGCCACGCTCGGCGTCTGGTCGTTCGGAGATCACACGTCGCGCGCCGTGGTGATGACGCTGGCCACCGCGGTCGCCGCCAGCGCCGCGTGGACCATCTTCCACTCGGCGCGCGGCGCGCGCTGGTACTTTGCCGGTGGGTTGGCGATCGGTCTCCTGCTCCTGTACGCTCGATGACGGCGACCGCGAGTCCTCCCCGCGCCATGCCCGTCCCCGGGCCGGCTCCATCGGTGCCGGCGTGGACCTGGCTCAACATCTTCAGCCGCATGCTCGCCATCCAGGGCTCGTGGAACTACGAGAACCTGATCGGCAATGGCATCGGCTTCTGCGTGGAGCCGGCGCTGCGCCAACTGCCGGGCGGCACGCACGGTGTCGAGTTCAAGGCGGCGATGGCGCGCGAGAGCGCGTACTTCAACGCGCACCCGTATCTGGCGTCGGTGGCGGTGGGGGCGCTCGTACGGGCGGAGCTGTCCGGCGTGCCCGCCGAGCGGATCGAGCGGTTTCGGACGGCCCTCGCCGGCCCGCTTGGGAGCGTGGGCGACCGTCTCGTGTGGGCGGGCTGGCTTCCGTTCTGCTCGTTGCTCTCGCTCGCCACCTACGGCCTGGGTGCACGTCCATTGGCGGTGGTCGCGTTCTTTCTCGTGCTCTACAACGCCGGCCACCTCGCGCTTCGC
>JBJMNM010000013.1:0-9119 GCA_045804305.1 Gemmatimonadaceae bacterium
CATCCGGAAGTGCGAAGAGGGTGAGCGGCACGCCGACCAGGTTGTTGTAGTTGCCGACCGTCGCGTGCACGCGACGCGCGCCGCCGAGGGCGGCGCGGAGCAGCTCCTTCGTGCTCGTCTTGCCGTTCGTTCCCACGACGCCCACGACCGGCTTGCCCCATGCTCGCCGGCGATAGCGCGCGAGCCGGCCCAGGGCCTCGAGCGTGTCCTTCACCTCATATACCGGTACGCCGAGCCTGGCCGCGCGCGATGCGTCATTCACGACGAGCGCCGTTGCCCCCTTGGCGACGGCATCGGCCAGGAAGTCGTGTGCATCGAAGGTCTCGCCCTTCAGCGCGAGGAAGCAGTCGCCCTGCGAGATGTGCCGCGTATCGGTGGAGATCCGCGTCAGTCGCGTGTTCCCGCGCGGTCCGCCGCCGAGCGCTTCAGCCACGCGGTCCAGCGTCCAGAATTCCGGTTGCGCGAGCGCGCTGGCGAGCGGGGTCGTTGCGTCGGCCATCAGTTCGGTGTCTCGGCTATGATCTCGCGCACGATCGTGCGCTCGTCGAATGGAAGCTTCACGGTGCCTCGAATCTGGTACGTCTCGTGTCCCTTTCCTGCGAGCAGGATCACATCGTCGGGCCCGGCGCCGGCAATGGCGTGCGCGATCGCGGTGCGGCGGTCCTCGATGCGCTCGTGGCGTCCGGCGGTCATTCCCGCCTCGATGTCGTCGAGGATGCGCTCGGGATCCTCGGTGCGCGGATTGTCGCTCGTGACGATCGCACGGTCGGCGTGCGTCTCGGCGATGCGCCCCATCTCGGGGCGCTTGCCGCGATCTCGATCCCCACCGCAGCCGAACACCACGACGAGCGCGCCGGCCGTGAATGGGCGCACCGCCTCGAGCGCGCGCTGCAGCGCGTCCGGGGTATGCGCGTAGTCGCGCAGGACGGTCGGCCCCTCGTTCAGGATCTCGAGCCGGCCGGGCACCTGCGGCAGCGTCGACAACCGCTCGGCGATCGTCGCGGGCGCGAGGCCGAGCGACCACGCGGCGGCCGCAGCGGCGAGCGCGTTGGCGATGTTGAAGTCGCCGATGAGCGGCAGCGCCACGTCGTGCCGCGCGCCCGCGATGGTGAGGGACCAGCAGCTCCCACGTGGAGAGAAGCGCACCGAAGTCGCACGCACGTCGGCCGAGTCGTCCACGCCGAAGGTGATCGTGCGCGGCGCCGGCGGCAGGGCTGCCCACGCCGGGTCGTCGGCGTTGACGATCGCCGCACCACGCTCGGTCAGCAGCTCCACCAGCAGCGCCTTCGCGGCGAGATACGCCTCCATCGTCACGTGATAGTCGAGATGGTCGCGGGTCAGGTTCGTGAACACGCCGGCCTCGAAGCACAGACCTTCAACGCGCCGCTGATGCAGCGCGTGCGACGAGGTTTCCATGGCGACCGTGCATACGCCCTGATCGCGTAGCGCGCGCAGCACGCGCTGCAGTTCCACCGGCCCTGGCGTGGTGAGGCCGCTGCCGCCGTCGAGCGCCGTACCCTCGGATCCGATCAGGATGCCGAGCGTGCCGATCGACGCCGCGCGCGCGTTGGACGCGTCGAGCAGGTAGCGCAACATTCCGACGGTGGTGGTCTTGCCATTGGTGCCGGTGACGCCGACGAGGCGCAGCTCACGCGCGGGGAAGCCGTAGAATGCCGCGGCCGCCGCCGCTGCTGCCCTCCGCGTATCGTGCACGACGAGCGCGGGCAGCGTGGTTCGCGAGGCGTCGTCCACCACCGCCGCCGCGGCGCCACCCTGCTCCGCCCCACCGAGGAAGTCGTGGCCATCGCGCTCGACGCCGCGTACGGCGAGAAAGAGCGCGCCGGCGCGTACCGCGCGACTGTCGTCGGTCAGCATCGGGACGGACGCGGGCAGTGCTCCCCGCGTTTCGACGAGCAGTCCGGCCAAGCGGAGCGCATCGACGATCGCCGCGGTCGACACGCTGCCGCTCACGGCGTGCCTCCGAGCTGCACCGTGGCGCCAGCCGACGCGAGCGCGCCAGCCGCCGGCGTCGTGGTGCCCGAGGGCGCGCTCACCAGTTGGACCTTGAACCCCGCCGCGTGCAGCGCCAGCACGGCGCGGCGCAGCGGCACGCCGCGCACGTCGGGCACCACGCGGGGCGGCAGCGTGCGAGGCTTGCGCGCCGCTTTCGCCGGCAGCAGCGCGACGAACGGCACGGTACGCATCGTATCGTCCACCGCCACCTGCTCTGCCGCACGAGCGCTGTCGGTGCGCACCAACGCCGCGCTGTCGCGCACGACCTGTTGCGCCGCGGCGTCACGCCGCACTGTGCCCGCGGCGTCGAGCGGTCGCTCCACGCGGCTCCGAGCCAGCGTGCCGCGATCGAGCGCGGCGTTGCGCGAAGCGAGCGCCGCCTGGAGCACTGCCTTCGTGACGGGCGCGGCCGTGAGGCCGCCAACGTAGGCGCCTCTGGGGTTGTCGAGCTTCACCAGAATGACGAATTGTGGATGATCGCCGGGAAACAGTCCGACGAAGGTAGGAATGTGCTGCCCGACCGCGTAGCGCCCGTGCACGGTGCGGCGCGCCGTTCCCGTCTTGCCCGCCAGGGAGAAGCTGCCGAGGTCCGCCTTCGTGGCGGTGCCCTCCTCGACCACGCCGAGCAGCATGGTACGCACGCGTCGCGCCACAGCGGGCGAGAGCACCCGCCGGATCACCCGACGCTCGCGCCGAAAGAGCACGCGGCCGTCCGGGGAGCGCACCTCCTTCACCAGGCCCGGCTCGAGGAGCTCGCCGTCGTTCGCCAGCGCCACGTAGGCGGCGGCGAGCTGCAGCGGCGTCACCGCCACTTCGTACCCCATCGCCATCGAGTTGGCGGATTGCTTGGACCAGCGCACCGGCTCGCGCAGTGTGCCGGCCGCCTCGACGGGATAGGGCACGCCAGTGGCCGTGCCGAACCCGAAGTCGCGCAGCACCTCGTACTCCTCGCGCGGGCTGAGTCGCTCGGCGAACTGCACGATGCCCACGTTGCTCGACCAGCGAATCACGTCGGCGAGCGTCATGCGCGGGGCGCGGTGCTCGTCGTTGATGGTGCGCCCATTGATCGTGAGCGTGCCGTTGTAGGTGTTCACGACGTCGCTCTCTCGCGCGCGCCCGAGCTCCAGGAGCGCGGCGGCGATGAACGGCTTGAGGGTGGATCCAGGTTCGTACGGCTCGGTGAGCGCCGTCGTCGCCGTGGCGCGCGGATCCTGCCGCTGGCTCGCCATCGCGAGAATGTCGCCGTTCGCCGGATCGAGCACCACCACGTCGCCACCTTCGGCGCCCATGCGCGCGACCGCCTCGGCGAGCGCACGATCGGCGATCTCCTGGAGCGAATGATTGATCGTGAGCACGACCGTGTTGCCTGTGACCGGCGCCGTTCCCATTGCGCCCGGCGATTCGAACCTGCGGCCGCGCGCGTCGCGCATGACGGTCGTCGTGCCCGGCGTGCCGCTGATCAGCGAGTCGAGCGCGAGCTCGAGCCCGTCCATGGCCCGACCGTCGCCGTCCACGCGACCGAGGATGCGGCGCACGCCGTCGCTCGACGCATAGGTCCGCTCGATGACCGGCGTCGTGTACACGCCGCGCACGGCCGAAATCTTCGCCACGTCGGCGGCGGTGAAGCGGCCGGGAACGGGAACCCACTTCCGTCGCGGGTCGGTGGCCTTGGCCACGACGTCGGGAGGCAGGCCGGCTCGAAGCATCAGTCCGCGCAGCGCGCCGCGGTTCTTCACCTCCTGCGGCGCGATGTCGAGCTTCACCGTTTCGCGGCTCTGCGCGAGGGTCTCCCCGGCGGCGTCGAGAATCTCACCGCGAGGTGCCGGGACGACGCGCTCGGTGCTCTGCTGCCGGATCGCGCTCGCCGTCCAGGTACGCCGCTCCCAGACCTGGACGCGCGCCGCCTTCACCACGATCGCGATCGCGAACAGGGCGAGCCCGAGATGAATGAGCCCGACGCGGCTAGGGCGCGTCATGCGGCGGAGCGGAGGTTGGGGCGGGAGCTCGAGTGATGATCACGACCTGACTGTCGGACGGGACGTGCATGTTGAGGCGCTGCTCGGCGATCGGCTGCAGGCGCGAGCGGCTGGACGCGGCGCGGATCTCTGCCTCCAGCCGTAGCCGCTGCGCCACGAGCGCCGCGCGCCGAGCGTCGAGCTGCTGGAGCTCGTGCCCGGCCGCGATGCCCATGCTGCGCCGCAGGATGACGCCCAGCGCGATCAGGAGGAAACCGATCAGCAGCAGCGGGATGCGGAACCGGGCAATCCCCTGGCCGCGTCCGCTTACTCGGCCTTTCGCCATGCGCGGAGCTTGGCGCTGCGAGCGCGTGGGTTGTGCGCCACTTCGTCGGCGGAGGCAACGATGGCGCGGCGCGTGACGACGGTGCCCAGTGCGTGGCCCCCGCCGCAGGTACACATCGGGTGCCTGGGAGGGCACACGCAGTCCTCGCTCCAGGCGCGGAAGGCGTGCTTCACGAGTCGGTCCTCGCCGGAGTGATACGCCAGAACCGCGAGCAGTCCGCCGGGCGCAAGGCGGTCCCGGAGCGCCGGAAGGGCGCGCTCCAGGCTGGCCAGCTCGTCGTTGACGGCGATGCGGACCGCCTGGAACAGGCGGGCAAAGTCGGGAGCGCCGGTGCGTGGACCGAACGCACCGCGGATCGCGCCCACGAGGTCGTCGCTGGTGAGCAGCGGGCGCGTCGACCGGCGACGACCGATCTCGCGTGCCAGTCGCATGGCCCGGGGCTCGTCTCCATACTCGCGAAAGATCTGGCCCAGCTCCATCTCCGGCGCCTCGTTGAGGAGCTCGGCGGCGGTGCGCGCCTGATCGAGGGCGCCCCCCATACGCATGTCCAGCGGCGCGCCCTCGCGAAAGGAAAAGCCGCGGGATTCGTCGTCGATCTGGTGCGAGGAGATGCCAAGGTCGAGAAGGATGCCGGTGAACCGAAGGCCGTCGAGGGGAGCGATCTCGGAGAGCGCCGCGTAGTTGCCACGATGCGCCGCAAACCGCCCTGCTGCCGCCTCGTCGGCCAACCGAATCGACGCTGCCTCGAGCGCATCGGGATCGCGATCGATCCCGATCACCCGCCCGACACCCGCATCGAGGAGCGCGGCGCTGTGCCCTCCACCGCCGAGCGTGCCGTCGAGAACCAATGGCGAGCCAGCCAGCAGCTCCACGATCGGCCCGACGAGCGCCGGCGCGTGGTAGCCGCTGTCCCACTCACGCGAGTGGTGGAAGCCCGGCGAGCGTGCAGGCATGTTATATACTCGCGCTTGCGCGCGGAATCGCCGCGCGCCGACCTGACGGACCCGACGCATGCCTCCTGTAGTCGTCCGAAAGCATCTGACTTACATCGTTCATGGTGCGCGCGCCGACAACGCGGAGCTGCGCCAGATGGTGTCGTGGGTACGCGAGCGCGGGCACGCGGTGGACCTGCGTGTCACCTGGGAGGCTGGCGAAGGCGAGTGGCTCGCGTCGCAGGCGGCCGATCGCGGGACCGACGTGGTCATCGCCTGCGGCGGCGACGGCACGCTGAACGAAGTGGTCAACGGCCTCGACGGCCGCGACATCCCGCTCGGTGTGGTGCCGTTGGGCACCGCCAACGACTTCGCTCGGCAGACCGGGATTCCGGAGGACGCGGATCATGCCATGGATGTTATCCTGCGTCGCAAGCCCGTGCGTATCGATACCGCCTCCATGAACGGACGGCGCTTTCTGAATGTGTCCACGGGCGGGATGGGTGCCGAAGCGACCGCTGAAACGCCGGCGGATTTCAAGGCGTCGCTCGGCCCGTTGGCATATGCCATCACCGCCATCCGCAAGCTCGCCGACAACCAGGAGCGCCATGCCAACTTCTCGAGCGCCGGCTTCGAGCTCGACGTCGACTTTCTCGCGTTCGCCGTGGGCAGCGCGCGCGTGACGGGCGGAGGGACGATGATGACTCCGGATGCGAGCGTCACGGACGGCCTGCTCGACCTCTGCGTCATCGAAGCGATGTCTCGGCGCGACTTCGCGCGGCTTTCGCTGCGCATCAAGGACGGCGAGCATGTCGGGCTGCCGGGCGTGCACTACGCGCAGCTCCCGTGGGTCAAGGTGACGGGCACGGAGCCGCTGAGCGTGAATCTCGACGGCGAAGGGGTCGAGGCGCAGGTGTGCGACTATCGCGCTCGCCGGGCGGATCTGCTCGTGCACGTGCAGCATCTGCCGGGGGAGAAGGGAGAGGCGTGAGACGGTGAGACGGTGAGACGGTGAGACGGTGAGACGGTGAGACGGTGAGACGGGAGATCAACGACGAAGGGCACACCGACATGTTCCGGTGTGCCCTTCGTCGTTACCGCCTAACCGCCCGACCGACTTACTTGCAGTACTTCTTCGCCGACGCGTCGAAGAACGTGGAGTACTGCGGCATGGCCGTCAGGATCTGCTTCGCCGCATCGGGATTCACCTTGCCGCCGCGCGGCATGTAGGTGTTGACGAGCAGTGCGGCGTCCTGGCCTTCCTTGGCGTCGGCGCAGGTCTTCGTGGACTGGAGGGTGGTGCCGTAGTTCTGGGCGAGCGAGAATCCGGAGACCGCCGTCAGGAACGCCGCGTTGTCGCTCGGGTTGATCTCATCGGAGCCCTTGAGGAGCGCCACGGCCTTCTTGAAGTCTTCCGGCTTCTTGGAGGCGACGCCAGCCTTGTACGCCTGCTGTCCGAGGCTCAACAGGAAACCCGCGTCGCGGTCCTTGTTCGAGGCGTCGGCCGCCACATCGGCCTTTCCTACCTTGACCGCGTCGTCCACGGCACCCAGGTCGTAGTCGATCTGCATCAACAGCAGTGGGGCACCCGGCACCTTGGGATCGATCGCCAGGGCCTTGTCCAGCGAGGCCTTGGCGGCCGGCAGCTGACCGGCCTTGCGCTCGTTCTGGGCCCGGATCACGAGCAGCGTGGCGTTCCGAGGGAACTTCGCCGAGCCGAGCGACGCGAACTCGACGGCCTTCGCGTAGTTGCTGTCGGCGGCGGCGTCGAACGCCTGGCGGGTGAAGTAGCCCGAGTCGGCAGCCGCAGTGTCCAGCCCCACGAACTCGATACCCGCCGGGATCGACTCCTTGTAGTTCTTCGCCGCGCGGAGCACGAGCCAGTAGAGGCGCGCGTACTGCGGGTCGCCCGGGTTGTCGGCCCGCAGCTGACGGGCCGTGGGGACGGCGATGTCCGCCTTGCCCGACTGGACGAGCTCGGCGATGACCTGCTCGCGCAGCGTCGTGTTCGTCGGATCCGAGTTCATCATGCCGACCAGCGACTGCAGCGAGTTGGTGGAGTCGTTCTTCGCCTTGTACGCGTCGTACGCCAGCGTGTAGGCGATCTTGCTGCGGGGATCGAGCGCGATGACTTCCTTCGTCACCTTGAGCACCGAGTCGGCCCACGGCTTGGTGGAGTCAGCGGTGGTCTTCCACGACTGGAAGGCGCTGGCGAGGCAGAGGCGCGCGATCGTCGCCTTTGGATATGCCGCGATGCCCTTCCGCGCCGACGCGATGGCGGCGTCGATCTTCTTGTCGCGGATGTTGTTCTCGCACTCCTGGTTGGCCTGGAGCTGCTTCCGCGCCTGGTCGTACTCCGACACGATCTGCTTCGCGACGTCGCCCAGGTTGGCGTTGTCCGCGCTGAGCAGCGGCTGGGTGAGGAACACGTCGCGCGGCAGGAAGAAGCGCGCGTTGATCCGATAGCCCGTGGGCGTCTTGGTCACGGTGCCGTCGATGATCTCATCGGCACGGACGAGGCGCGCGAGCTCGCGGATGTCGTTCGGGCTGAGGGCCGAATCCGGCCGGTAGCCCGACTGTACCAAGGTAGTCTCGATGTCCTTTTTGCTGGTCGGCATCAGCTGGCGAATGTTGAACTCGCTGGCGATGCGGCCGCGGGTCTCATCGGCGGTCCTGACGCCCCCTTCGACGTCCCCGCGGAACGCCGTCACGAGCACCCGCTTGGTGTCGGGGCCAGGCGCCTGCTGACGCTGGGCGCTGGCAACTGACGGAATGGCCGAGACGGCGAACGCCGCGGCGAATCCGGCGGCCGAGAGCGCAGAGCGATACGGAGCCTTCACAGTGGTAACCTCCAAAACGTTGAACGATCGTACCCCGACAGGACAGGCTGGGTCCGCCAAAATCGCTTTCCCAACATGGAACCACATGGGCGAAGAGGGATTCGAACCCCCGACATCCTGTGTGTAAGACAGGCGCTCTAACCAGCTGAGCTATTCGCCCGGCGAACGCTCGCACGAGCGAAGCCGTCGTCGGCCGCGCCCGCCAGGTATTCATTCATTATGAAAAGTGGCGACTCGGCCGACCCGGATACTTCAGGACCTCAGAATCGCGAGAGGGACGAGGACACAGTACCCCAGAACGAGCAAAATCGGTGCAATCGTCGTCCCACCACGGGCAAGATCGGCATAGCCGAGCAAGATCGTGACGCCCGCGAGACCCCACCAGATCCAGGGTCGCGCGAGCGACGCCGTGTCGATTTGTGCCATGAGGAGGTAGTGTACGCCGGCCTCAGGAGCGTGTCAAGCGACGGTGCCATCGTCGCTTACGCCGTCCTTTGATCGCCTCGCCGTACCATTGCGCGGAGGCTCCGAGGAGCCTTCCGCGGGGGTGCCGCCGGATGTGCCAGCGGGGGCGCCGGCGTCGGCCGGCCCGACCCCAAGCTCGGCCATGAGGGCGGCCAGCGCTCGCTCGCCCTCCCGCTCCGCGGCCGCATCGGCGGCGAGCAATGCCGCAAGGCGGCGCCGATCGCGCGAGCGCCGAGCGATGTAGAACGGCATCAGCAGAATGGTCATCACGACGAATACCACCGACAGATCCGCTGCGAGCGCCAGCGCGCCGTAGCGCCGTCGCGTGCGCAACTGATAGTCGTGCTCGAATCCCGCCAGCGTGATTCCGAACGCGCGCCGCACCGCGACGTCGAGCGAGGGGCTCTCGGGCCAATATCGAAAGAAGAGCGTGAGGCCTCGCTCCGGATCGAGCGCGGCCAGCTCCATCACGGCGCGATAGCCGAGCGCATACGCGGACTGCGCCGTCACCGAGCCGCCCGAAAAGCTCGCCTCGAGCTGATCCAACGACGGGGCACCGCGCACGGCG
>JBJMNM010000014.1:0-5760 GCA_045804305.1 Gemmatimonadaceae bacterium
GCCAGCTCCTCGGCGAGCCGATGATTGAGCACGATGACTGGTGCGCCGTGGGACTCCTCGGCCGAGGTGAAGAATCGGCCCGCCGCCACGTCCAGGCCGGCGAAGTCCAGCAGGCTCGCAGTGCTGAGGGTGAGCAGGAGGGTAGCGCGCCGGTCGAGATATTCCGCGGACGCATTGCCGCTGAGCGTCAGGACGTGACGGCTCACGCCCGGCACCTCCGCGCGTGCCTGCTCGGCGTCTGCGGCCGTGAGGACCGGATAGCCGTGCACGGCATAGGCACGTCCGTTCGCCACCTGCCGCGTGCGCGGCGTACTGACGACGTCCTGCACGCTGCTCTCCCTGGCAATGAGCTGACGCGACCAGACGTCCACGCCGTCGGTGATGGCGAAGGCGGCCACCAGGGCCGCCACGCCGATGATCACGCCCGTCGTGGACAGCACGGTACGCAGTGGGTTGGCGCGCAGCGAATCGGCGCCGACGCGCGCCGACTCCACCAGGGTTGCAACGTTCAGCTTCGGCAGGCGCATGGGCAATGGACGACGGGCAAGCGGCGAGAGAGTCTCTCTGTCTTACGGGGCCGGCTCGGTGGAGGTGTCGCGTTCCCCGCGTTCTCGAGCGGCACTACATTCCCAACATGAGCGACCACGCGCCCATCGTCGAGCCGTTTCTGCGATTCACCGACCTGCTCGACGCCGCGAAGGCGATCGGAGCACCCTGCCTGCCGGAGCCGACGGCGTTCACGCTCGCGAGCGTGGGGCCGAATGGGCAGCCGTCGGCGCGCATCCTTCTTCTGAAGGGCGTGGACGAGCGCGGGTTCGTGTTCTACACGAACTACGAGAGCCGAAAGGGGCGCGAGCTGCTGGCGCATCCGCAGGCGGCGATGTGCTTCCATTGGCAGCCGCTCGAGCGTCAGGTTCGCGTGGAGGGCACGACCCGTCCGGTCTCGACGGAGGAGGCCGATGCCTACTTCGCCACACGGGCGCGTGGGAGTCAGATCGGCGCGTGGGCGTCGCTGCAGAGCGAGCCGATGCCACGAGCCGAGGACCTCGCGGCGCGCGTCGCGGCGATGGAGTCCCGATTCGAGGGCACGGCCGTTCCTCGCCCGCCGCACTGGTCTGGCTTCCGGCTGGTGCCGAGCCGGATCGAATTCTGGCACAACATGCCGAGCCGGCTGCACGAGCGGCACGTCTATCATCGGGAGGCGGATGGGTGGCGGAGGGAAGTGCTGTACCCGTGAGGCCGCCCGACCGCGCCTGACCGCCTGACCGATTATCTTCCGCGCATGGCGACAACGACAGCTGAAACCACCGCCGCGCCGGTGGGTCCTGGGTGGTCGATCGAGAAGGCGCGGGCGCTCTACAACATCGAGGGCTGGGGCGCCGGCTACTTCGACATCGACGAGCGCGGCCACGTGGTGGTGCGCCCCGACAAGGAGCACCCCGAGCGTCAGCTCAGCCTGCACGATCTCGCCAACGACCTGGAAGAGCAGGGGGTGGCGCTGCCGGTGCTGCTGCGCTTCTCGGACATCCTCCGGTCCCGCATCGAGTCGCTGAGCGAGCGCTTCCAGCGGGCGATCGAGGAGTTCGAGTACATGGGCGGCTACACCACGGTGTACCCGATCAAGGTGAATCAGCAGCGGCATGTGGTCGAGGAGATCGTGCAGTTCGGCAACAAGCACGGCGTGGGCCTCGAGTGCGGGTCCAAGCCGGAGCTGCAGGCGGTGCTCGGGCTGTCGGAGAGCACCGAGCACATGATCGTCTGCAACGGCTACAAGGACGAGGAGTTCATGCGCATCGCCCTGATGGGCCAGAAGCTCGGCCATCAGGTGTTCATCGTCATCGAGCAGCTCAGCGAGATCGACGTGCTCCTCTCGGTGGCGGAGGAGCTCGGTGTCAATCCCATGGCCGGTATCCGGATCAAGCTCGCCAGCACGGGCTACGGCCGCTGGAAGGAGAGCGGCGGCGAGAAGTCCAAGTTCGGGCTCAACGCCGCACAGCTCATGCAGGCGGTGGACAAGCTGCGCGCCGCCGGCCGGCTCGACATCGTGAAGCTGATCCACTTCCATCTCGGCTCGCAGATCACCGACATCCGCTACATCAAGGCGGGGCTCCAGGAAGTCGCACGCTTCTACGCGGAGCTGCGCGCGCTCGGCGTCGACGTCACGCACGTGGACGTCGGTGGCGGGCTGGGCGTGGACTACGACGGCTCCAACTCCACGTCGAACGCCAGCGTGAACTACTCGCTGCAGGAGTACGCGAACGACGTCATCTACACGATCGCCGAGTCGTGCCGCGAGCACGAGCTGCCGATGCCGCACATCATCAGCGAGTCGGGGCGCGCGCTCACGGCGCATCACGCGCTCCTGCTGCTCAAGGTGATCGACGTCGAATCCGTGGTGGAGGTGCCGGTGCCCGATCTCACCGACGACGACCACGCGGTGCTGCACGAGATGGCCGAGGATCACGCCGACGTCTCGAATGGAAAGATCAAGAAGCGGCGCGTGAAGGAGATCTTCCACGACGTGACGTTCGACAAGGAGCGCGCCCAGCAGCTGTTCGCCAGCGGCGTGCTCTCGTTGCGCGAGCGGGCCGTCGCGGAGCAGATGTACCACGCCACGATGAACGCCATCTTCCGTATCGTGAACAAGGATCGCGACGAGTACGATGACATCCTCGCGGACCTCGACGCGACGATGGTGGACCGGTATTTCTGCAACTTCTCGCTGTTCCAATCGCTGCCCGACAGCTGGGCGATCGACCAGCTCTTCCCGATCATGCCGATTCACCGGCTCGACGAGGAGCCGACGCGGCGCGGCACGCTGCAGGACATCACCTGCGATTCCGACGGCAAGATCGATCGCTTCGTCGGTGACAAGGAAGGCAATCCGTCGCTCGAGCTGCACGAGTGGCGCGACGGCGATCCGTACATGCTCGGCGTGTTCCTGACCGGGGCGTATCAGGAGATCCTCGGCGACCTGCACAACCTGTTCGGCGACACGAACGCCGTGCACATCCGCCTGGCGGCGACCAACGGCTACGAGATCACCGATCTGGTGCACGGCGACACGGTCACCGAGGTGCTCAACTACGTGCAGTTCCGCGCCTCGGACCTGCTGCAGACCTTCCGCCGGAAGGTGAACGCGGTGAAGCATCTGAGTCGCACCGACGCGAACGCGTTCATCGCCGACTACGTCGCGGGGCTGGAGGGGTACACGTACCTCGAGGGCGAGGCAGCCCAGTAGTGGTTGAAGCCCAGTAGTGGTTGACCGGATACTGGACGACGGGCCAACTCCGGACAGAGAACGCTGTTGCCCGACACCGATTCGGAGGTAGTCCCCGTTCTCAGTGGAGTACTCAGCACTCGACTGAACTACTCACTACTCGCCGAATGACGCATCGAGCAACGGCGTTCTCTGTTTTCAGTGGTTTCAGTCTTCCGGTTTGAGCTAGAGGCCGGGTCAGCTACCGGTTGACAGCGCCGATGCGGAGTCGGACCTTCGGGACGTCTGCCGTTGCCGGCGCCTTCCTCGGAGTCTCCCCATATGCGACCATCCCGAATTTTCCTCGCCGCCATTCCATTCGTCGGCGCACCGCTCCTCTCCGCGCAAACGCCCCAAGGCACGGCGGCCGCGCCCCGGCTCGTCGTCACGCCCGCGGTGCGCAGCATGGTGGCCGGTGACACGCTCCGGCTGCGCGCGCAGCTGCTCGATGCGTCGGGGCAGCCAATACCGAATGCCCGCATCACCTTCGTGCACTCGGGTGGGATGTTCGAGGGCGCGGTCGACTCCACGGGTCTGGTGCGCTCGGGCTCGGTCGGCACCATGCCGGTCACGGTCGTAGGGCTCACCACGGGTGCGAAGCCGGTGGTGCAGCGGTTCGAGATCGCCATGATGCCGGGTGCCGCGGCACGGATCGACATCGCTCCGCATCCGCAACGGCTGCTTGTGGGCCAGCGGGTGCGGCTGACTGCCGACGTGTTCTCGAGCGCCGGAGACCGCCGCACCGATCGCGTGCGTTGGACGAGCTCGGCGCCCGCCGTCGTGCGCGTCAGCGACGACGGCACGCTCCAGGCGGTCGCGGCCGGGAACGCGACGGTCACCGCCGGTGTCGGCGGCGCATCCTCGCGCCTTCCAGTGGAAGTGGTAGGCGCGCGCATCGCGAGTGTGCAGGTGGAGCCAGCCACGCGGCAGGTTCGCACGGGGGACGTCGTCCGGCTCCGCGCGATCGTGCGCGATGTCGGTGGTCGCGAGATCACCGGGCTCACGCCAACCTGGTTGTTCACGCCCGGCAACGGCGCGGTGGACGCCGACGGCGCGTTCGTGGCGTACCAGCCGGGCACGTATCAGGTGACGGCGAGCTTCGGCGCGCAGACGGCCGATGCCACGATCACCGCGGTCGACCGCGACGTGCGTCGGCCGGTGAAGGTCGTGGGCAAGATCATCCGCAACAAGTTCGGCACGTCGGAGGTGTGGCTGCACCCCAACGGCAAGGTCGCATACCTCGGCACCATCATGGGTGGCGACCGCGTGTACGCGATCGACATCTCCAATCCGTCGAATCCGACGATCGTCGATTCGATCCAGGTGAACGCGCGCGGCATCAACGACATGATGACGACCGCGGATGGCAACTTCATGGTCATCACGCGCGAAGGCGCGGCCGATCGCAAGAACGGCATCGTGATCGCCGACACACACGACCCGCTCCACCCGAAGGCGATCAGCGAGTTCACCGACGGCGTCACCTCCGGCGTGCACTCGGCGTTCATCAACACGCAGCCGAAGTACGGCACGTTCGTCTATCTCACGAACGACGGCACCGGCGCGCTGCACGTGATCGACATCAACGATCCCGCGCATCCCAGGCAGGTCGCGTCGTGGAAGACGCCGCGCGCCGACGCGGGCCGCATGCTGCACGATGTCGACGTGCGCGACGGGCTGCTCTACGGCTCGTGGTGGAACGACGGCCTCGTGGTCCTCGACGTCGGGAACGGGATCAAGGGCGGCTCGCCGTCGAATCCGAAGGTGGTGACGCAATACAAGTACGACCTCGACGCCCTCTATCGCGACGTGGAGAAGGAAGGGGGGAAGGGGTTCATCCGCGGCACGCATACCGCGTGGCGCTACAAGGACTACATCGTGATCGCCGACGAGGTGTTCAGCAACGATGCCACGATGGGTCTGTTCTCCGGTGGCGTGTCACGGGCGCACGGGCGTCTCCAGGTGCTGGACGTGAAGGACATCGAGCACCCCAAGCCGGTCGCCTGGTACGAGCCGGAGTACGGCGGCGTGCACAACGTCTGGATGCTCGGCGACACGCTCTACCTCGGCGCGTACAACGCGGGCTTCCGCGCCTTCGACATGAGCGGCGAGCTGCGGGGCGACCTCAAGGCACAGGGCCGCGAGATCGGAGAGTTCATGCCGGCCGACAAGGATGGCAAGAACCCCAACTCGCCGATGACGTGGGGCGTGGTCGTGAACCCGAAGGACGGGCTCGCGTACGTGAACGACCTGAACTCCGGGCTGTGGGTCGTGCGGATCGAGCCGAAGCCGCAACCCGTCCCGTGAGGTAGTCAACTACATCACCCGAACCGCTTCGCCACCTCACCCCAATTGACGACATTCCACCACGCCTTCAGGTAATCCGGCCGGCGGTTCTGATACTTGAGGTAGTACGCGTGCTCCCACACGTCGTTGCCGAGAATCGGGGCGGGCTTGCCGTCCATGATCGGGTTGTCCTGGTTGGGCGTGCTCGTGATGGC
>JBJMNM010000015.1:0-3622 GCA_045804305.1 Gemmatimonadaceae bacterium
AAGGGGAGGCTCGTGTGCCGCGAGCCTCCCCTCTCCAATGCAGCCGCGGGGAACCTGGACCGTCAGCCGCAGTGGCCGGCGCTCACCTGCAACGCCGACGCGGCGGGGAACCGCGAGGCGAGCGCTTGCAATTCCGCAGCCGAGTGACGGCCGTGACGTGCCTGCACAGAAAGCCTTACAGCACATCGGGTTACACGGCGAGCGCGCCCCGTGGCGCCGATGGGTCGTGCTGGCCCTGTGGATCGCGCGCCACATCTTCGACGACCGGCTGCAACGCTCCCTGCGGTGGACCACCAATTACGCACCGACGTCGCGCTGCGACGGTCGCGTCATGACTGTCGCCGAGGCCGGGCACGCGCCCTTGAACTCCGCGGTGTCGCGGACGTCGTCGGGTACGGCATCGCGCGTGGTCACGGTAAAGCCGAAACTCGGGAAGTACGCGTCGGCCGTCGTGGTGAGGAGATAGAGCGCCTTCGTACCGCGCGACTCGGCTTCGGCGATCACGCGAGTGACGAGCGCGCGTCCGAGCCGCCGGTTGCGCCACGCCGGCGCCACAGCCACGGAGCGAAGGAGCGCGTGCTCGCCCGTGGTGCCGCACGCTTCGATGCCCGCGACTCCAACGATCGCTCCCGCGTCTTCCGCGACGACGAAGCACTCGAGCGCTTCATGCACGCCGTCGAGCGGCAACGCCGAGGCGGTGAGCAATGCCGCGACCGCCGGCTCGTCGGCGGGCGTTGCGGAGCGAAGCGTGGCTTCAAAGATCTTTGTCGTAGTCATCTCATTCCTCCAGCGTCTCTGTCATCCCCGCGGTCAACTGCAGCAGCCTGGTGCGCAGCACGCATCTGCGGCCGCGTCGGCAGCCATCGCCAACGGTTCGAGGAGCGGCGCGGGCCCGGGCTTCGTGGCCCGCACGAACGCGCCCATGAACTTGCCGTCGATGTCGTTGGCGAACTGCTCGGCATCCAGCCCGGTGTCGGCGAGAAAGGCCGCGGCGTCTTTCGCCTTGTAGATGCGCGTGGGCTCGATCGTCGGATTCTCGAAGCCGACTTCGCGGAGCAACGCGAGAAACTCCTGCTCCTCCAGGGCGCCCGCGACGCACCCGACCCAGAGCTCCATGCTCCGCTTGATGGCTGCGGGGACCTCGCCGCGCACGACGACGTCGGAGACCGCGAAGCGGCCGCCGGGCCTGAGAACGCGGAACGCCTCGGCCAGCACTTTCTTCTTGTCGCCGGACAGGTTGATCACGCAGTTCGAGATGAGCACGTCCACCGTCTTGCTCGGCAGCGGGATGCTCTCGATGTGTCCGCGGAGGAACTCCACGTTCGTGGCGCCGGCGCGTTCCTTGTTCGCGTTGGCCAGCTCCAGCATGTCGTCGGTCATGTCGAGGCCGTAGGCCTTGCCCGTCGGACCGACGCGCTTCGCCGAGAGGAGAACGTCGATGCCACCGCCGGAGCCGAGGTCGAGCACGACGTCGCCTTCGCGCAGATCGGCGAGCGCGGTGGGATTCCCGCAGCCCAGAGATGCGAGGAGCGCCTCGGCGGGGATGCCTGCGGCCTGCCCTTCGTCGTAGAGATCGGCCGTGATGGGATCCCAGCTGTCCGTCGTGGCGCCGCAGCAGCCGCTCGAGCCGGTCGCGGGGCCGCAACAGGAGGCGCCCGCGCGCCCCTCCGTCACGCGGCGAGCGGCCTCGCCGTAGCGAGCCTGTACGGTGGAGCGGAGATCGTCGAGATCCTGTTCGGTGCTGGTCGCTCCGTGCGGCGCGTTGCTCATGGCGTATTCCTCACCAAAAAAAGTTGATCAATCGACGAAAAAAAAGGGAGCGGCTCAGCAGCACTTCACCTTGAGCGCCCGCGACGCGCGCGGGCGCAGCGCAGAGAGCAGCTCCTCGGCTTCCAGAAAGGCGTCTCGCGCGAGGGTGTAGTACGACCAGCGACCTTCGCGCCGATCCGTCACCAGCCCGGCGTCCTTGAGCACCTTGAGGTGGTACGACAGCCGGGACTGGCCCGTCTCCAGGGCATCGGTCAGATCGCAGACGCACTTCTCGCCGTCGAGCAGGCGGGCGACGATCTCCACGCGCGCCTCGTCGGCGAGGGCGTTGCAGAGCTGGGCGATGCGGGGGACGTCGAGGGTCGCGGTGGCCATGAGCAGTAACCTAGCAGGTTTTTTTGATGCGTCAAGGCAGGCAGCCAAGACGTGGTGGCGCGAAGGCCGAGAACACTGGTTCTCCCTATGCGCACTCGTCGCAGTGTTCCTCCCCGCGCCACCCCTGCACACCTTCCCTTGCGATGATGGGTACCATCACCAGCGCGGCGACAGGGTCGGCCCACCACCACCCGAGCGCCGCGTTCAGGAAGAGTCCGGCCAGGGCAATGGCAGAGAGGTAAGCGCACAGGTTTGTCTGGGCCGCGTCGGCGGTCAGCGCTCGGCTCCCGAGCCCGAGTGCGATCCGCCGCTTCGCTCGCGAGAGCACGGGCATGATGACGACGGAGAGCACCGTGATCACGAGGCCGGGAACAGACTTCTCCGGCATTTCCCGGGCATACAGCGCGTGTGCAGCGTCGGCGAGGACGTAACACGCCAGCGCGAGAAAGGACGACCCGATGACTCGAAGCGCGATTCGCTCGGAGCGCTCCCGGTTCGCGACGTCAGCATCGCCCTTCAGCCGCCACAACGCCGCCAGACTCGACACGACCTCGATCACGCTGTCCATGCCGAATCCGACCAGGGCGACGCTGCCAGCCATGATGCCTGCCCCGATGGACACGATGCCCTCGAGGCTGTTGTAGAACAGCGTGATCCGCGAATACCACTGGCTACGGCGTACGAGCGCTGCGCGTGCCGACGCGTCACGCATCAGTGACCCATGCCTGGCATCGCACTCGTGCCCTGCATGCTCATGGCGGAGCGGAAGGGACGCACCCGCAGGAACACCATTGCCCCCAGTGGCGTGCGCGACCCGTAGGCTGGTTCCAGCGCCGAAGGCACGAGGTTCACCGTTCCCATGCCACCTATGCCGAGCGTCCCCCTGCCGAAGCGGGCGAGGTCCCGGATGTAACCGAGTGACAACGCTCCGACCCTGAAGTGCTCCTCGGAGGCGAATCCGTACTGCGGCGTGTCGAGCACCAGCTCCTCAGCGGTCTTCTGCACCAGCTCCGCGCGCCCGAAGACGCTATTCCGGGCATCGAGCACGGCTTCGGCTTCCAGGAGCACCGCGTGCGACATACCGGGGCGAGTCGAGTGCTCGTTGGCGCCCCACACTGCGCTCGCCGCCCACTGGCCTTCAGCGCCTAGTGTCGAGCCGGACAGAATCGAGGCGGTGATTCGATGCATGGACTCCCCGGGGTTGAGTGCCTCCGGACTCCTGAGGAAGCCGTAGCCACCCGTGAAACTCAATTCCGACGTCGGCTGGTAGGTCACGCGGCCGGAGTACGAGTCGAGCGTGATCGGATCGAAGTTGAACCGGTGCTGATCGGGCTCTCGGCCGTTGAACACCGAGCCTTCGACCTTGAAGGTGTGGGTGAAGAGCCCCGCGCTCAACACGCCGAAGGAAATGTGTGTCGCGTCCTGCCAGTGGTGGCTGATAGGGGCCGTGGGATTGTCCATCGCCGAGGGGCGGTGCATG
>JBJMNM010000016.1:0-4527 GCA_045804305.1 Gemmatimonadaceae bacterium
ACACTCTATCCCTAAACAACGCACAAACAAACTGCTCAACACGCGTCGCGGGAGCGCAGCCGAGGGTTTCTACAGAGCCCTCGGCTACGCCGATGCGGGCGTGGTTCCCGGATGGAGCGTGGGGACCTTCGGTGAGCGCCACGATCACATCCGAATGTACATGGAGCTGCCCGCGTGACGGCAGCGGCTGCGCCGGTGGCCTCTGGCACCGCGCGCTGGGAAGGCTCTCTCTCAGACGAGCAGGTCGTGCGCCACGACGTACCGCACGAGATCCGCCTTGGTGGTGAGCCCGAGCTTCTCGAGCAGCCGCACGCGATACGTGCTGACCGTCTTCGCGCTCAACCCTAGTTGGGCGGCCACGTCCTTGACCATCATCCCGCTGCCCAGCGCGCGCAGCACCTCGAACTCGCGATCGCTCAACCGTTCGTGAGGCTCGTGTGTGCCGCCGCCGGCCATGGCGGCGAGGTGATCGGCCATCGATTCGCTCACGTACCGCCGGCCGCGTGCGACTCGCCGAATTGCGTCGACGAGCTGCTCCGGTGAGTGGTCCTTCGTGAGGTAGCCGGCGGCACCCGCCTGGAGCGCGCGGAGCGCCCACTGGTCTTCAGGGTAGGCACTGAGCACGAGAACCTTCACGCTCGGGTGATCGGACCGGAGCTTCCGGAGCGTCTCCATGAACGTGCTGCCCGGCATGCTGACGTCGAGCAGCACGACGTCCACCGCCGCGCACGCGAGGAGGCGGAACAGGTCGCTCGCGGCGGGGACGTCTCCGGCGACCGACAGGCCGGGATCCTGAGTGACGATTCGGCGCAGCCCTTCCCGCACGATCGGGTGATCGTCCGCAATGGCGAGGCGAATCATCGGCCCGCCACTCGCTCGAGCGGAACGCGCAACGACACCGTGGTCCCTCGGGCCGGCGCGCTGACGATGTCGAACTCACCGCCACAGGCGAGCGCACGCTCGCGCATGCCGACCAATCCGAGCGAGCCGGTGCCGGCGAAACACGCCGCATCGAACCCGATTCCGTCGTCCGAGATCTCGAGCACGAGGAGCGCCGGAGTCTGGGTGAGCCTGATGGTGACGCGACCCGCCGCCGAATGTCGCGCGACATTGGTGAGCGATTCCTGGAGGATCCGGAAGGCGGAGCTCCCCAGCTCGTCGGGGATCGTCGTTCCGTCCGAGGCAAGCTCCATGGCGACACGGATTCCGGTTCGAGTCGCGAACTCCTGACCCTGCCATTCGAGCGCCGCCGCAAGGCCGAGCTGATCGAGCACGCTCGGCCTCAACGCCGTCGCGATGCGGCGGACCGCGGTCAGCGTCTGGTCGATCTGCGACACGAGCGAGGTACACTGCGCCATCGCCTCGGCGTCCCGGGACAGTCGCTTCCTCATCCACGAGATGTCGAGCTTCAGGCCGGTGAGGGCCTGCCCGAGCTCGTCGTGAATCTCGCGCGCGATGACAGTGCGCTCCTCCTCGCGGACCTTCTGGAGTCGCGAGGCCAGGGCGCGCAACTGCTCGCTCGAGGCGCGAATCTGCTCCGTCGCCAGATGGCGGTCCGTCACGTCACGCTGGATCCCGAAGTGGCCCGCGATCCGGCCGCGGTCGTCGTAGATGACCATGTAGTCGCCCTCGACCCGCATCGGGCTGCCGTCGAGCCGACGCTCCTCGGTCTCGACGTGCACGTGGCCGTGGTCGAAGAACGTGCGCCACCGCGCCTTCGCTCCCTTCAGATCGTGCGCGAAGAACTGCGCGGGCGTGCGCCCGAGCAGCTCGTGGGGAGCGGCCGCCTTGAACTGCGTGACGATCGCGGCATTGACCTTCGTCATCCGCTGATGCTCGAAGACCCAGTCGAGGAGCTGATCCTTCGCGGTGTCGTCGCGCCAGTCGACCGGCTCGTCGAGCATCATGAAGAAGAAGCCATCGAGTGACTGCGAGAAGAACAGCTCGAGCAGGCGCTCGTTCTCGATGCCGCCTGGGATAGACATGTGCCCACGCCATCCGTCGGGGAGATTGGAAGGTACGGTCCGCACCGGCGGAACGCCAAAGGCGCGTCGCCGTCGAACGTCCGTGCTCGCCTCGCGTGGTGGCCCCTGTCCCATGGCGCCAACGTACGCGTGCGTCGCGCCGGCCGCGGTCGGTGGAATGCCGGGCCGGCGTTGCGTTCCGCGAGAGACCCGATGTAGGACGCGCTCCTACAACGACGTCGTGCGCGAAGCGCAGGCGGTGCCGGTCGCGACGGCTGAGGCCGACGGACCCGTTGACATAGGGGGTAGGGGTATCATATACTCATACCCATGAGGGGTATCGCCGCCATTCATCGAGCTCGGAAGATGCGTCAACGGATTCTCGCATGACTACCGCTGACTGGATCGTCATCGCCGCGGGGCTCGCCGCCGTCGCCTGGGTGAACTGGTATTTCTTCCTCGCCGAGCGGGGGCTCGCGCATGCCGCCGTCGCGGCGGTGGGCACGGCGGGGCGAAACGAGGTGGCGATCACCGTGCGTGGCGGCTACTCGCCCGCGGTGATCCGCACGCCGGCCGGCAAGCCCGTCCGGCTCGTGTTCGATCGCCAGGAGAGCTCGAGCTGCTCGGAGGAGGTGGTATTCCCCGATTTCGGGGTGAAGCGCTTCCTGCCTCAGAACCAGAAGACGACGATCGAGATCACGCCGCCCACTCCCGGCACCTACGAGTTCACCTGCGGCATGGGCATGCTGCACGGCCGGCTGATCGCCGAGTAATCGCCATGACTTCTTCGAGCACGCACCCCGAAGTGACCAGCGCCGCCCCGCCGACGGAAAAGGTGGTCATCCCCGTCACCGGGATGACCTGTGCCGCCTGTCAGAGCCGCGTGCAGCGCACCCTCGCCAAGGTGCCGGGCGTCGCCGATGCGTCGGTCAACCTGATGATGGGCAACGCGACCGTCTCGTACGATCCGAACGCCGTGCAGCCGGAGGCGCTGGTCGATAGCATCCGCGCCACGGGCTACGGCGCCGAGCTGCCAGCCGTCGATCGTACGCCATTCGAGGAGCAGGAGGCGCGCGACACGGCGCAGGCGGAGGAGTTCCACGAGCTCCGCCGCAAGGCGATCGCGAGCGGTGTCGTCGGGGCGCTCACGATGATCGCATCGATGCTCCATCAGGTGCCGGCGCAGACCACAAACTACATCCTGCTCGTCACGACCCTGACGGTGATGATGTGGGCCGGCGGTCACTTCTATCTCAGGGCGTGGGCGGCGTTCCGTCATCACTCGGCGGACATGAACACGCTCATCGCCGTGGGGACAGGGGCGGCGTTCCTGTATTCCGTCGTCGCGACGGTTGCACCGCAGCTCTTCATCCGCAATGGCCTCGCGCCCGACGTGTACTACGAGGCCGTCGTGATCATCATCGCGCTCATTCTCACCGGCAATGCCTTCGAGGCGCGAGCCAAGCGGCAGACTTCGTCGGCGCTGCGCGCGCTGGCGAGCCTGCAGCCGAAGACAGCGCGCGTCGCTCGGGGGGCGAGCGGCCACGAGCAGGAAGTGGACGTCCCGATCAAAGAGGTCAGAGCCGGCGACGTCGTGCTCGTCCGTCCGGGCGAGCGACTGCCGGTGGACGGCGGCGTCGTATCCGGCGAGAGCGCCGTCGACGAGTCGATGCTGACCGGGGAATCATTCCCGGTGGCGAAGCGCGCGGGCGACCGGGTGATCGGCGGCACGATCAACCGCACCGGCGCGCTCCGCTACCGCGCCACGACCCTCGGCGCCGACAGCACGCTCGCACAGATGGTCAAGCTGATGCGCGATGCGCAGGGCTCGCGGGCGCCGATTCAGGGACTCGCCGATCGCGTGAGCGGCGTCTTCGTGCCGGTCGTGATCTCCATCGCGATCCTCACTTTCGTCCTGTGGTTCGTGACCGGCGACGTGATCGGCATGAACGGATCGGTCGTGCGCGCCTTTGCCGCGGCGGTCACGGTGCTCATCATCGCCTGTCCATGCGCGATGGGGCTCGCCGTACCGACGGCCGTGATGGTCGCGACGGGCAAGGGCGCCGAGCTCGGTATTCTCATCAAGGGTGGCGAAGCGCTTCAGGAGGTCGGCACCGTGACCACCATAGCGCTCGACAAGACGGGTACCGTGACTGAAGGTAGACCGACAGTCACTGACGTCGTCATGGCGGCTGGCGCATCGCTGGCGGAGGCCGACCTCGTCGCGCTGGTCGCGTCTCTCGAGACGATGAGCGAGCATCCCCTCGCGGACGGGATCGTGCGGTACGCAAAGGATCGCGGTCTCCCGCTCGAGCCCGCGGAAGGGTTCAAGTCGCTCGGCGGACGCGGCGCGGTCGGCGCGGTGCGCGGTCGCGCGCTCGTGGTGGGCAATGCGACGCTCCAGACGGAGCGCGGGATCGACGTCACCCACTTGCAAGCGCGCGCCGAGGCCCTCGCGGCGGACGGAAAGACGCCGATCTACGCAGCCGTCGATGGAACGCTCGCGGGCCTGATCGCGGTGGCCGATCCGATCAAGGAGACCTCGCGCGAAGCGATTGCCCGC
>JBJMNM010000017.1:0-2117 GCA_045804305.1 Gemmatimonadaceae bacterium
GCGGCTGAACTACTTCACGGCCGCGTCGCTGCGCCTGCCGAGCATCTTCGGATTTCGCACATCGCCGACGTTCTCGCTGTACAGCGAGCGCCGCGGCGAGTATCAAGCCTATCTGCGCACGACCATCGTCGGCGGCGAAGCGTCGGTGACGAAGGACATCGGCTATGGCCTGCCGCTCCGCCTGGCATATTCGCTGGAGTATGGACGCACGGACGCGCCACCGGCGTTGCTCTGCGCAATCTTCAACCTCTGCGATTCCGAGTCGCGCACCTTCATCACCGGGCGGAATCGCCCGCTGGCGGTGGGCAGCGCGCACCTGGAGCGGATCAGGACGGACAATCCGCTGAATCCGCGAGACGGCACGGCGTTACGGTTCGACTTCCGCACCGCGCAGCGCGAGATCGGCTCCGATCCCGAGCTTCAATTCGTGAAGGGGTTGAGCGATGCGTCGTACTACAAGCAGCTCACGCGCGGCGTCACCTTCGCCGCTCGACTGCGATTGGGCACCGTGCTGGGGCGGACGCTGTCGTTCGGCGATACCACCGGCTTCATCCCCCCGGAAGAGCGCCTCTACGCCGGCGGCGCAACGAGCGTCCGCGGCTTCCAGCAGAATGCCCTCGGCGATCTGATCTACATCGCGGCGACGGCACCGCGAGAGATCCCGGGGACTGGCGACACGCTGTACTTCGAGTTGGGGTCGGGCGCCGACAGCCAGCAGGTCCAGCGGCCTGTGCCGCAGGGCGGCACGGCCCTCGTCGTCGCGAACTTCGAGTTGCGCACGACCTGGTTTCTCCCCGAGTTGCTCCAGTACACCTTCTTCGTCGATGCCGGTGACGTGTGGCAGCGAGGACAGTCCACCTCGTCGGGCCAGCACCGGGCGTCGTCTCTCTTCCTGAACGCGCTCAAATGGACGCCGGGCGTCGGGATCCGGGTATTCACCCCGGTGGGGCCATTCCAGGCCAATGTGGGGTACAATCCCTACCCCTCGCCGCCGGGGGCCATCTATTACGACAAAGCGCCGAATCAGCAGGGGTTCGCGCCTCTGTACTGCGTGACGCCTGGCAACAGGATTCCCGCGGTCCGCAATCCGGCCAACGGCGTCCCCGAACAGGTCGGCGGCTACGCGTGCCCGACCACCTTCCAGCCGCCGCAGAACGACAGCTTCTTCAAGCGACTGACCTTCACGTTCTCGATCGGCCCGGACTTCTAGGGCTGGCGCTCCTCCCTTCCGCCCGCGTCCCGCTCCGCTGCTCATTTGCGTCGAATGACCCGCCGCCGCTTCATCGCCATCGTCAGCCTGTGCACGCTCGCCGTGCTCGGGCTGATCGGCCTCGTGGTGGGTCTGGTGGCAACGCGGTCCGAGAGTGGACAGGCCGCGCTGCGTTCCTGGATCGAGGGTCGGGTGGCGTCGGGGATCCACGGCAAGCTGCACATCGGCCGGATGAGCGGAAACTTCGTCACCGGCCTCGTGATCGACTCGCTCGAGCTGCGGGACGACGAGGACTCGCTCTTCGTGGCCAGTGGTCCGATCCGGCTGCAATACGATCCTCGCGATCTCGTGGACCGCCGGCTCCATTTTCGGCAGGTCGAGATCACCAACCCGGTGATCGTGATGCGGCAGCACGAGAACTGGACCTGGAACTTCAAGCGGATGTTCGCCAGCGGAAAGCCGTCTCCCAAGCGGGGACCGGAGCGCGGCTTCGGCGACTACATCGTCATCGACACGGCGCACGTCCGCAACGCCAGCTTCCGGCTCACCATCCCGTGGCACGTGGACGATTCGCTGCATGGCGCCAGACGCGACAGCGCGATCCGCACGAACATCGCCCGCAAGGATCACGAGATCCGGCGCACACGCGAGGGGCTCACCCAGACCTACCGCTGGACGAACGCGTATGCAGCGATCCCCTTCGCCCGCATCGCCGACCCGGACACCGCCGGACGACTGTTCCACATCGACACGCTCCACGCGGTGGAGACCGTGCCGACTTTCCGGTGGCGCAACGTGCGGGGCACCGTGCGTCTGCTGGGCGATACGGTGTGGGTGAAGGTGCCGCACTGGGACCTTCCCCGCTCCACGGGTCGCGCCGAGGGCAAGGTGACGTGGGGCAGCGACC
>JBJMNM010000018.1:0-6246 GCA_045804305.1 Gemmatimonadaceae bacterium
CAGCTACGAGTACTCCAACTTCGGCTTCGCGATCCTCGGCCGCATCGTGTCGAACGTCTCGGGGATGCCGTACGCCCGCTACGTCCGCACGCGTATCCTCATCCCGCTCGGCATGACGTCGTCGACGCTGGAGTTCGCGCAGGTGCCGGCGAACCGGCTGGCGCACGGCTACCGTTTGCAGGACGGGAAGTGGCTCGAGGAGCCGCAGCTCCCCGACGGCGCGTTCGGGTCGATGGGCGGGATGCTCACGTCGGTCAGTGACCTCGGAAAATGGGTCGCCTTCATGCTCGACGCCTGGCCGCCGCGCGACGGCGCCGAACGCGGACCGGTCAAGCGCGCGTCCGTGCGCGAGATGCAGCAGGTGATCCGCTTCAACGGCGCGACTGCGGTGCGCGACAGCGCGACTGGTACGATCGCCTTGAGCGCGGGTGGATACGGCTTCGGGCTCGGCGTCCGCCAGACCTGTCTGTTCCCCACGATCGTCGCGCACAGCGGCGGACTGCCGGGCTTCGGCTCGATCATGCGCTGGCTCCCCGACTACGGCGTCGGCATCGTGGCGCTCGGCAACCTCACGTACACCAGTTGGGGCGGCCCGACGACGCAGGCGCTCGAGGTGCTCGCGCGCACCGGCGGCCTCGTGTCGCGCGAGCCGGCTCCCGCGCCGATTCTTCTCACGCGACGTGAGCAGGTGTCTCGCCTGGTCGGGCAGTGGAGCAGCCCGCTCGCCGACAGCATCGCCGCGATGAACCTCTACCTCGACGAGTCGAAGGATCGGCGTCGCGCTTCCATTGAGACGTTGCGCGCCAAGGCCGGCGGCAACTGTCGCAACGAGGGCCCGCTCGTGGCCGAGAATGCGCTGCGCGGCCGGTGGCGGATGCGGTGCGCGAACGGGGATCTGCGCGTGACCATCACTCTGGCGCCGACCGTGCCGGCGGGCGTACAGTTCCTCGACGTCGCCCCGATGCGGCGCGAAGACAACCTTGCCGCCGCGCCGGCCTGTCGTTAGTCCTCTCCGCGCGCTCGCCGCGCGACCACATCACGAGGTGCCGAGGATGCAGAGTGTGATCTCGTACGGCATTGGCGAAGGCAGTTTCGGCGTGGGCAGCTTCGTCGGCAGCAGCATCGTCGGCGTTGCCCTGGTCGCCGCATTCGTGGTCCTCGCATCCAGCCGCTTCATCCAGGGAGGAGTCGTGGAACGTCCCGAGCGCGTCCCCCAACTGTACGGCTACACCGCCTGCCTCGTGGCGCTGATCTGGGCGCTCGTGAGCACGGTCAACATCGTGGAGAGCACGCTCATACTGAGCGCACCGGCATACCCGAGGGGGCCCGACTACGGGATCGACCCGTCGGTCAGCTCGTTCGAGGCGTTCCGCACGACGTACGACCGCTCTCGCCGCATGATGATGGACCCGCGCGACACGAAGCTCGACTCGATACCCGAGCCCGAGCTGCGCCGCCGCTACGAGGCGCTGCGCGCCGATCGCATCGAGCGCAACACCGTGACCGCGCGACGCTCGCTCATCACGAGCGTCTTCTCGCTCATCATCGCGGCCGCGCTGTTCGTGGTGCACTGGCGCTGGCTGCGGCGCGTGGGCGGTACTGCGACACCCGCCTGAGGTCGGATTCGGCCACCTCAGCGGCCTCCGCCGTATCCGGATGAACCTCAGTCCGTGGGGCCGGCCCGGCAGGCGCTGCGCTGGCGCCCTCTCCCGGCCGGCCGTACGTTGGCAGCGGACCGCGCGACGATGCGCTCCAAGGTCCATTCGCGCAGTGAGCATGCCCAATGGATCTGCACGGGGAGCTCGCGATCGCACTGGCGGGCCGCTACGAGATCGAGCGTGAGCTCGGCCGCGGCGGCATGGCCGTCGTGTATCTCGCGCACGACGCGAAGCACGGCCGCCGAGTCGCGCTCAAGGTGATGAGCCCCGAGCTCGTGAGCGCCGTCGGCGCCGAACGGTTCCTGCGCGAGATCGCGCTCGCGGCGCCGCTCACGCATCCGAACATCCTCTCCATCTACGACTCGGGCGAGGCGGCCGGCGTCCTCTACTACGTGATGCCGTACGTCGACGGGCCCACGCTGCGGGAGCGCCTGGAGAAGGAGAAGCAGCTGCCGATCGCCGACGCGCTGGCGATCGCGCGGCAGATCGCCGCGGCGCTCGACTACGCGCACGCGCACGGCGTGGTGCACCGCGACATCAAGCCGGAGAACATCCTCCTGCTCGACGATCACGTGCTCGTGGCCGACTTCGGCCTCGCGCGCGCGGTGACGGGAGTCGCGAACGCGTCGCTCACGCGCGACCACATCGTCGGCACACCCGCGTACATGAGCCCGGAGCAGTGCACGCCGGGCCATGTGATCGACGGACGGAGCGACGTCTACAGCCTGGCGTGCGTGGTGTTCGAGATGATCGCCGGCGACACGCCGTTCCGCGTCGCCAGCTCGATGGCGATGATCTGGAATCAGCTCGCGACCGCGCCGCCCTCATTGTGCAAGGAGCACGCGGGCTGTCCGCCCGGACTGGACCGTGCCGTGCGGCGGGCGTTGGCAAAGTCGCCGACTGATCGCTTTGCCTCGGCCGGCGAGTTCGTGCGAGCCATGGACCGTGCGGACGACGCCCCCGCACCGATCGCGACCACGCGATGGCCGTCGCTCCGCAGGCTCTTGCGGCACCCCCGCCTGGCACCTGTCGGACTGCTCGCGCTGCTTCTGCTCGGCGTGATCAGCGCTGCCTGGACGTTCGGGCGCCGAGGGGAGCGAGACACGGCCGCGCTCGATGCATCGACCTACGCCGTGTTTCCATTCCGCAGCGAAGGGTCGGCAGCTGGCCTCTGGCTCGACGGGGATGGCGCCGCGCGCCTGCTTCACGATGCGGTCGGACGATGGCGCGGCATTCATCTTGTCGACGACATGCGCACGAACGACGTCTGGACACGCGCCCGTCCAAGTACGGTGGCGGAAGCGCTCGATGCCGCGGCGTCGCTGCATGCGGGGATGCTCGCCTGGGGCGAGGTCCTTCCGGTCGGCGACTCCATCGAGGTGCGGGCTGTCGCGTATGACGTCTCGCGCGGCCCCGGCACGACACGACAGTTCGCCGTGCGGCTCGGACGGGAGGCGGCGCAGATCGAACAGGCGTTCGCGATGCTTGCCGATTCGATCGTGATCGGCGGAGCCAGTGTCGACGATGGCGCGGCCCGCAGCACGAAGAATCTCGTGGCGCTGAGGGAATTTCTCGACGGCCGCGCCGCGCTGAACAAGTTCGACCTCGGCCTGGCTGAGCAGCAGTTCAGAAAGGCGATCGCCGCCGACGAGTCGTACGCGCATGCGCACCTCTGGCTCGCGCGCACGCTGGCGTGGCAGGGAGATCATGAGCCGTCGGAGTGGGCACCCGACGCTTCGAGGGCAGTCGCGCTCTCGCAGTCGCTCGCCGATCGCGAGAAACAGCACGCGGAGGCTCTCCTTGATCTGAGCGCGGCTCGCATGTCCAGCGCGTGCCGGCGCTACCGCGCGCTGATCGCCGCCGACTCCCTCGATTTCGCCGCTTGGTTCGGGCTGGGCGACTGCAACGCCCGCGATCCGGTCGTGATCCACGATGCCCATAGTCCAACCGGCTACGCCTTTCGCGGCAGCTACCACACGGCCATCGCCGCGTATCGCCGCGCGCTGACGCTTGTCCCCTCGTTCCATCTGGCGGAGCGCGGCCTTGCCTTCGCGCGCCTGTCCAGCCGTGTGCTGTTCACCGAGGAGGCGCGCCTGCGTCGCGGCATCGGGCTCGGAGCCGACACGGCGGGCTACGGGGCCTTTCCTTCCTTCGTGAGCGACACGCTGGCCTTCTTTCCGATGCCGTATCTCGCCAGCACGAGCACCACGACTCGTCCCGCCACTGAGCGGCAGGCGGTGCGCTGGAGCAGCGGAGTCTCTCGCCAGCTGATGGCGGAATGGGTCGCCGCGTTTCCGCAGAGCGACGACGCGCAGGAGAGCTATGCGCAGGCGCTGGAGTCGTTCGCCGCGGTCACCGGCGGCGGAGTTGCCGACGCGCTCGTCGTCGCACGGCGGGCGTTGAATGCGAGTGGCACGACTGACGCGCGCGTCCGTCGCTCCGCGATGGTCGTGCGGCTCCTGCTCAAGGCCGACAGCATCGGCGCGGCGCGAGCGCTGACCGATTCGGTGCTACGCTCGGCCGCTGCTCCCACGCCGTCCCAGGCGGGATACCTGGCTGGCTTCGCGGCGCTGACTGGCCGGGCGGCCCGCGCGGCGACCCTGCTCGGCATCGCGGCGCGCGATAGTGCAAACGTCATTTTCGCCACCTCGCAGGGACGACGGCCAGCGCTGCCGTTCGAGGTGGCCGAGACCGCGCATCACCTGCTGGCGTACGCGTCGCTGGGCGGGCCAGCCGACAGCGTGCGTGATTCGTTCGTTCGGACCAGTCGTTCGATCGACCGATGGGTTGCGCAGCCCGATCGCACCGTGGTGCGCGAGACCGTGCTGCGGGTGCCGTTCGCGCTCGCGTACGAGCAGCTTGCGCCGTTGGCGGGCTTCAGTCTCTCGCCCGGCCGCAGTGAGCTGCTCGCCATGCGGCAGGCATTGGCACGCTCCGATACGATCGATGCACGGCGACAGAGCGTGGCGTTCACCGCGCTGACGGATCGATACTCGCCGGGCACCATGGGCATCGACCGCCTCTATCAGCACGCCAACATCCTGCTCGCGATGCGCGATACCGGGGCCGCCGTCGACCGAATCGATCGGGCGCTGATCGGCCTGCACTATTCACGTCAGAACCTGCTGACGGTCATTCCACAGGCGGCAGCGATCGCCCGCACGATGGCGTTGCGCGCCCAACTGGCCCAGCGGGCGGGTGACGAGAAGACGTTCGATCACTGGGCACCCGCCGCCGAGATGCTGTGGGCGGATGCCGACGCCGGGATTCGCTCGCAGGCTTTTCGTGGCAGGACCCCACGTTCTCCGTGAACGGACGCCAATGGCGGCGTCGGACGGAGCGCCAGCACTCACCCCAACTGTATGAGGCGGAAATGAGAGTCAGCGAACGGCGTGTTCCGATGGCTGGTTGGGCATTCCTGCTGTGGGCAGGGCTCGGCGTGACGTACGCCTGCAACGGCTCGGATTCGAAACCTGCCGGCGGTGTGCTCACGACGGCGAGCGAGGTACGGTTGGCGCTGCTCGCCGAGACGACCAACTACAGCTTCGGTCAGCCTCGTGACCAGACCAACAAGGACACGACGCTCGCAGTCGGCGCACCGCCCCCGTTGCCGACCGTCACGATCGCGACCATGACGCGCATCGACACGGCGACGCGACCGCACGCGAACCGGTTCATCCATCGCCTGCACAGCACTGCGGCCTACGGGCCTCTTGGCCTTGCGCCCGGCGACAACTACGTCTGGCGTGATTCGACCAGCCCGTCCAACGGGGGCACCTGGCGGATTCTCGTCGTGCCGCGTGACACCGCGTACCCGATGGTATGGCTGCGCACAGATTCGACGCGGGCCCGTACCATGATCGACAGCGGTGGCGATGCGCCGTTCATGCGCGCGACGAATGGAAGCTTCCAGTGTGACGCGGGGTGCTCTCCTCACTGCAATCAGTTCGAGACTCGTGGCGCGTTCGATGCGACCAGGGACGCGGCCTCGATCAAGATTCATTACTGACGAAGCGGTGCGCTCGGCGCGCCGCGGTATGGTCGTACGCATCGGGCTGTCATCCCGCACGAGCGCCGAGCGTCGAGGGATGTCATCCCGCCGCACTCACTCCTGCGGGATGACAGCTCGCAGTGTGTACCCGCGCCCGACTCGGAGCGCGCCTCAATACCCAGCCGCCCCGGCGTCCGAATCGCGCGGATCGGCCGCGCCCCGCCTCATGCCCGTGCGAGGATCGACGCGAATGGAGTGCGCGGTGCCCTGGTCGCCGCGCATGCGGACGCGGTAGCCCATCGCCTCGAGCGACCGCACCGTCGCCGGGGCAAAGGCGCTGTCTTCGGCCGACAGGATGTCGGGTAGCCACTGGTGATGGAAGCGCCTGGCGGCGACGGCGCTGTCGATCGTCATGCGAAAGTCCACCTGATTCAGGATCACCTGCATCACCGTGTTGATGATCGTGCGCCCGCCGGGGCTGCCCACCACCGCGTACAGCTTGCCGTCCTACGCCACGATCGTCGGCGTCATGCTCGAGAGCATCCGCTTGCCCGGCCGCGCGAGATTGGCGTCGGTGCCGATGAGGCCCGTGCTGTC
>JBJMNM010000019.1:0-2943 GCA_045804305.1 Gemmatimonadaceae bacterium
CGCCAGCGGCTGGAGCAGCTCGGACATCAGCTCGGCGACGATGCATTTCTCTTCGTGTTCGAGCGCTTCAAGGAGCTCGCCGACCGCAAGAAGGCGATCAACGAGCGCGACCTGCTCCTCCTGCTGGCCAGCGACGACGGACCGCGCGCGCCGGTCGCCATGCGAGGCGTCCTCGCATGAGCAAGCCACGCACGTTGTTCGAGAAGCTCTGGGACGCGCATGTCGTGCGGCCGGCCACGGCCTCCACCCCCGCGGTGCTCTACGTGGATCTGCACCTCGTGCACGAGGTCACGTCGGCGCAGGCGTTCTCCGAGCTGCGCGCGCGTGGACTGCCGGTGCGGTGTCCCGATCGGACCGTCGCCACCATGGACCACACCACGCCCACGACCTCGCGGAATGGCCGGCGTACCACGCTCGCCACGCTGTCGGCGATCGCCGACGACGCGCGCGCGCAGCTCGCCCAGCTCGAGCGCAACTGCGAGGAGTTCGGCGTGCCGCTCTACGCGCTCGGCGACGACCGCCAGGGCATCGTGCACGTCATCGGCCCCGAGCTCGGTCTCACCCAGCCGGGCATGACGGTGGTGTGTGGCGACAGCCACACGAGCACGCACGGCGCCTTCGGCGCGCTCGCGTTCGGGATCGGCACGTCGCAGGTGGCACACGTGCTGGCCACGCAGTGCCTGCTGCAGACGCGGCCGCGCACGATGGAGGTGTGCGTCGACGGCCGGCTCGCCGCCGGAGTCGGCGCCAAGGACCTCATCCTCGCCATCATCGCGCAGCTCGGCATCGGCGGCGGTACGGGACACGTGATCGAGTATCGCGGCGAAGCCGTGCGCGCGCTGTCGATGGAAGAGCGGATGACGCTCTGCAACATGTCCATCGAAGCCGGTGCGCGCGCCGGCATGGTCGCGCCCGACGATACGACCTTCGCGTATCTCGCCGGCCGTCCACATGCGCCGACCGGCGCCGCGTGGGACGCCGCGGTCTCGCGGTGGCGCGCCCTGCACAGCGACGACGATGCGACCTTCGACGCCAGCGTCACGATCGATGCGTCGCGCCTCGCGCCGATGATCACCTACGGCACCAACCCGTCCATGGGCGTCGCCATCACGGGTGACGTGCCCGATCCCGCCACGCGCGAGGCGGGCAGCGACCGCGATGGGTTGACGCACGCGCTCAGCTACATGGGCATGCAGGCGGGCCAACCCATGCTCGGAACGCCGGTCGACGTGGTGTTCGTGGGCAGCTGCACGAACTCGCGCATCACCGACCTGCGGTCCGCGGCGAGCCTGCTCGTTGGGCGACACGTTGCGCCCGGCGTGCGCATGCTCGTCGTCCCCGGCTCGCAGCAGGTGAAGCGGCAGGCCGAGGCCGAAGGGCTCGACCGCATCTTCCTCCAGGCGGGCGCCGAGTGGCGCGAGGCCGGCTGCTCCATGTGCATCGCGATGAACGGCGATGCGCTTCGTCCCGGCCAGCTGGCGGTGTCCACCAGCAACCGCAACTTTGAAGGGCGCCAGGGAGCGGGCGGTCGCACGCTCCTCGCCAGCCCACTGACTGCCGCCGCCTCGGCGATCGCCGGCGTCGTCGCCGACCCACGCGGATTCACCACGGAGCTCGCCCACTGATGCCTGCCCCTCCATTTCGTGCCTTCACGTCTCGGTACGTCGTGCTCCCCGGCGAGAACATCGATACCGACCAGATCATCCCCGCGCGCTTTCTCACCACGACGGAGAGCACGGGGCTCGGCCGTCACGCGTTCCACGACTGGCGCTACCTCGACGACGGCGCGCCGAACCCGGCGTTCCCCCTCAATGCACCCGATGCGGCGGGCGCGCGCATTCTCGTGGCGGGGCGCAACTTCGGGTGCGGCTCCTCCCGGGAGCACGCGGTGTGGGCGCTCCAGGGCGCGGGCTTCGACGTGGTGGTGAGCTCGCAGTTCGCCGACATCTTCCGCGCCAACGCCATCGGCAACGGCCTGCTTCCCGTGGAGGTGAGCAAGCGCATGCTCGTGCGCCTGATGGACGTGTCGAGCGCGCCGGAGATGGCGGTGCTGGCGGTGGATCTCGAGACCCAGACGCTGCAGCTCCCCGACGGCGACACGGTGAAGTTCCCGATCGCGCCCTTCGCCAAGCACTGTCTGCTCAACGGCATCGGCGAGATGGATTTCCTGCTCGGTGCCACAGGGGAGATCGCCGCGTTCGAGAATCACCGGCCCGGGTCCGGGCCCAGCGCGCCCGGACCGGCATGAGTCGCCCCTCGAGTGGCAGGAGCGCACGGAGCGCAATGATCGCGATCCTCGGGGGCGACGGGATCGGCCCCGAGGTCGTCGCCGCCGGCCGCGCGGTGCTCGAGTCGGTGGCCGATCGGTTCGGGCATCACTTCGTGTTCGAGCACGCCCTCATCGGCGGCGCCGCGATCGACGAGACGGGCGCTCCGCTCCCGCGCGAGACGCTGGAGGTCTGCCGCCGCGCGGATGCCGTGCTGCTTGGCGCGGTCGGTGGGCCGCGCTGGAGCTCGCCGACCGTCGCCGTCCGGCCGGAGCAGGGACTCCTGGCGATCCGTCGCGAGCTGGGGCTGTTCGCCAATGTGCGTCCCGTGCGCTGCCGGCCTGCGGTGTTGGGGTCGTCGCCGTTTCGTCCCGAGCATCTGGCGAACGTGGACTTCGTCGTCGTTCGGGAGCTCACGGGCGGCATCTACTTCGGTGCGAAGAGCCTCGAGCCGATCGACGACGGCGTGGGCGAGCGCGCGGTCGACGTGTGCAGCTACACGACGGGCGAGATCGAGCGCATCGTGCGCGTGGCGGCCGAGCTGGCGCGCGGGCGCGGCGGTCGACTCACGTCGGTGGACAAGGCGAACGTGCTCGAGACGTCGCGGCTCTGGCGCCGCGTCACGACGCGCGTGATCGCGGAGGAGTATCCGGACGTGGCGCTGGAGCACATGCTC
>JBJMNM010000020.1:0-6881 GCA_045804305.1 Gemmatimonadaceae bacterium
CCGACGCGCGCGTCGGCCAGCCGCGCGACTTCGAGCTGCTCGACTTTGCCGTCGCCTGCTTCAAGGACGTCGAAACGCGCGCCGGGTTCCATCTCACCACCGGTCAGGACCTCGGCCACGGCCTGATGTCCGACGGTCGCACGCAGTCCCTGGTATACCTCAATCGGCAGTTCAAGGGAAGCGTCATTGCCGACACATCCAGGCCCACTGGCGAAGGCAACTATCACGTGCTGGCCGGGATGCTCCGCGGCTTCGACATACCGCTCGAGCAGGCGACGGTCGGATTGATCGGCTGCGGCAACATCGGCATGCACGTCATCGGCCGGCTGCGCGAGCGGGGCACCACGATGCTGGCGGTCGAGTCAACGCCCCAGCGTCGCGCCGAAGTCGCTGCGCTGGGCATTCGTGTCTTTGCACCCGAGCAGCGAGACGAGTTCCTCCGTCAGCCGATCGATGCCCTGGTCGTGAATGCCGCCGGCGGCTCGCTCGATCCGACGGCCATCGCGCTGATCGCCGACAACGCGCGGCTCAAGGTGATCTGCGGTTCGGAGAATCTGGTGATGGCCGACCACGTGGCCGGTTCGGAGGCATTGCGCGCCGCGAAGAAGGCGTACTGCCCAACCGAGTTGGGCGGGATGATGGGCTATCTCACCGCTGTCGAGCAGTACCTGGCGAGTGCCGAACGGGTCCCCTTCGACGTCGCCACGCTGCTCGAGGCCGCGAAGGTGCTCGACGGTGCGGCGTTCGAGGCCACGCGCTACGCGCGCGAGAGCGACTTCGCGTTCAGCTTCGAGGACGCGATGCGCGCGGTGAAGACTACTTCCCCTTGAACTTCGCGATCGCCGCGCGCGTGAACTCCGACAGCACCAGCTTGCCACTCACGCGGGCCCGCTCCGCCAGCAGCGCGTCCCATTTCTCGGTGCCCGTCCAGAAGACCCGTTTCATCTCGGCCATCGCCGCCGGGTTCGATGCTGCCAGCGTGCCGGCCAGCGCATTGAGCGCCGCGTCCATGTCCGCCACGTCGTCGGACACGCGGGCGTACAGGCCGTGCCGCTCTCCCCACGTCGCGTCGCGCCAGTCGGCGTCCACCGACATGGCGGCATACGGGCCCTGGCCGATGCGCCGCTCGATCACGGGCCCAACGACGAACGGGCCGATGCCGACGGCCAGCTCGCTCAGCTTGGCCGACGCACTCTTCACGGCGAAGGTGTAGTCGCCAGCCGCCGCGATGCCGACGCCGCCTCCGGCGGTGCGGCCATGAACGCGCACGAGCACGAACTTCGGCGCGCGGATCATCGCGAGGATCACCTTGGCGAAGCCGCTGAAGAACTCCTCGCCCTCCGACGCGTCGCTGATGCTCACGAGCTCGTCGAACGAGGCGCCGGCGCAGAACGGGCCGGTTCCCTCGCTGCGTAGCACGATCACGCGGGCGGCAGGGTCCTTGCCCACCCATGTGACCGCCTCCGCGAGCCGGCGGAGGAGCACTCCGGGAAGCGAATTGCCCTTGGGATGCCCGAATCGGATAGTGCCGATCCCGTCGGCGATCGTGACGGTCACGTCGCCGCCCGCCACGGCTGTGCCAGGAGTAGCTGGTCGCGTAAGCATTACAGCAAGTATACAGGGCTCGCCAAGCGGACGTCGATTGTCCGCCCGGCCGCTTCTGGTGTAGATTCAACGGGGTGAGTCAAAGCGTTGGCCGACAAGGCCTTCACCGCTCAGCGACAGTTGCAGAGCTCGTACCGGGACATCGCAGATCATGACTCAGACTCGCACCGCTGCCACTCCGCCCGACGATCCGGCCAAGGTCGCTGCCTTCGAGGCGCGCATCACCGCCGGGGAGAGCATCGAGCCGAAGGATTGGATGCCCGAGCGCTACCGCCGCCAGCTCATCCGCATGATGTCGCAGCACGCCCACTCGGAGATCGTGGGGATGCTGCCGGAGGGCAATTGGATAACGCGGGCGCCCTCACTCCGGCGAAAGATCTCGCTCATCGCCAAGGTACAGGACGAGGCCGGCCACGGACTCTACATCTACTGCGGCACCGAGACGCTCGGCGTGGACCGCTCGGAGCTGATCCAGCAGTTGCTCGACGGGACCGCCAAGTATTCCAGCATCTTCAACTACCCCACGCTGTCGTGGGCGGACATGGGCGTGATCGGCTGGTTCGTCGATGGCGCGGCGATCGTCAACCAGACGATCCTGGCCAAGGCGTCGTACGGCCCGTATGCCCGCGCGATGATCCGCGTCTGCAAGGAAGAGAACTTTCACAAGCGCCAAGGCTACGAGATCGTTGCGGTACTGGCGAATGGCACGCCGGCTCAGAAAGCGATGATCCAGGATGCCGTGGACCGCTGGTGGTGGCCGTCGCTCATGATGTTCGGGCCCAGCGATACCGATTCGCCGAACACCGCGGAGCTCATCCGCTGGAAGGTGAAGCGAAAGACGAACGACGAGCTCCGCCAACGCTTCGTGAATCTCACCGTGCCGCAAGCGGCAGCGGTGAACCTCACGCTCCCCGACCCCGACCTCGCCTACGACGCCGAGACGGACAACTGGAAGTTCGGCGCGATCGACTGGGAGGAGTTCAACCAGGTGATCCGTGGCAACGGGCCGTGCAACAAGGAACGGCTCGACGCCCGCCGCAAGGCGCATGACGACGGCGCCTGGGTGCGCGACGCCGCGAGCGCATACGCCGCCAAGCAGCGCGCCAAACAGGCGTCAGAGGCGGCGTAACAGGTGGCGAGCACCGTGAACGACCAGCGCATCGTCGCCGAGCAGGCGGAGAGTATCAGCGGCGACAGCCAGTGGCCCGTGTGGGAGGTGTTCACGCAGAGCGAGCAGGGCGCGCCACACGAGCACGCCGGGTCCCTGCACGCCGTCGACGCCGAGCAGGCGATCCAGAATGCGCGGGACGTGTACGCCCGCCGCGGTGAGGTGATCTCGCTGTGGGTCGTCCCGAGCGGCGCCATCACGGCGTCGTCACCGGGTGACGCGGGTCCATTCTTCGACCCGGGTGCGGACAAGGCCTACCGGCATCCGCAGTTCTACAAGGTCCCACGCGGCGTGCGCGGCGTATGACGAGCGGTTCTTCGCCGGCCACACCATCGGTCGTTCCCGCGACGCCTCGCACGCCCAACGCGCTGTTCGAGTATCTGCTGCGCCTCGGGGATGACCGCCTGGTCCTTGGTCACCGGTTGAGCGAATGGTGTGGGCACGGGCCCATCCTCGAGGAGGACATCGCCCTCTCCAACGTCGCGCTCGACCTGCTCGGCCAGGCGACGATGTTCCTCCGCCTCGCCGGCGAGGTGGAAGGGAAGGGGCGCGACGAGGATGCGCTCGCCTACTTCCGCGAGGCCGTCGAGTTTCGCAACTGCCAGCTCGTCGAGCTTCCCAAGGGAGACTTCGCGTACACGGTCGTGCGCCAGTTCCTGTTCGACGTGTACGCGGTCGTACTGCTCGACGCGCTTGCCTCGAGCACCGACACCAGCATCGCGGCCATCGCCGCCAAGTCGCTCAAGGAAGCGAAGTATCACGTCCGCCACAGCGGCGAGTGGATGCTCAAGCTGGGCGACGGCACCGACGAGAGCCACCGGCGAGCGCAGAAGGCGGTGGACGACCTCTGGCGTTTCACTCCCGAGCTGTTTGCCGCCGACGCGGTCGATCGCGAGCTGCATGCGGCCGGGGTGGCGCCCGATGTCGCCGGCCTCGCTCCCGCGTGGGACTCGCTCGTGCGTGACGTGCTCGAGCGCGCCACGCTCACCATCCCGCACGCCACGCCGCGGAGCGCGAACACGCGCGGCGGACGCACGGGCGCGCACACCGAGTTTCTCGGTCACATGCTCGCCGAGATGCAGATCGTCGCGCGGTCGCATCCGGGGGCGACGTGGTAGCCTCCCGTCTGCCTCGGCGCGCGACACGCGAGGAGCTGCTCGCGGTGCTCGACGGGGTGATGGATCCCGAGGTGCCGGTGCTCAGCGTTCGCGAGCTCGGCATCGTGCGCGATCTCGAGGTGGATGCCGCGGGCGCCGTCACCGTGACGGTGACACCGACATACTCCGGCTGTCCGGCGATCCAGGTGATCGAGCAGGACATCGTCGCGGCGCTCCAGGAGCACGGCGTGACGTCCGTGACGGTGCGCGCGACCTACGCGCCAGCGTGGACGACCGACTGGATCGCTCCCGCCGCCCGCGCGAAGCTCAAGGAGTACGGTATCGCTCCGCCGGCCCACGTCGAGGGCGGCGGGCTCGTGCAGCTCCTCCGTGCCCGGCAGGCGGTGCAATGTCCGTACTGCGATTCCTACGAGACGGAGCTGCGCAGCGAGTTCGGCTCTACTGCGTGCAAGGCCGTGTGCTGGTGCCGCGACTGCCGGCAGCCGTTCGAGGAGTTCAAGGCCCTCTGAGGCTACGCGATCTAGCGCTTGTCCGCGAACGCGAGCAGCGTCTGGAACGCCGTGTCGTTGCCGAGGCGAGCGCGGAGCTGTGAGCGCTGCTCATCGGTGAGCACCGGCGAGAGTGCGAGCAGCCGTGCGCGGTTCGCGAAGCGGCGCGTGCGGTCGACGTCCTTCAACTCGGCAGCGATGTAGGCCGCTTCCGTGAAGGCAGTTGCGGCGCCCACTACATCACCGATGCCGATCGCACGCTCGGCGGACTCCTCCATCAACCGCCGCCCGGCAAGTCGGTCGTCGCTGTAGTAGCGGTCGCGGGCTGCCCAATACAGGCCGGCCACCGCCTTCGGATCAGCGAGCGTGCGGAGATCCGCCGCCTGCTCGCGCAGCCCTGCGGCCTTCTTCAACTGACTCCAATCCGTCCGCTCGATCTCCTCCGCCTGCTGATCGAGTTGATCGGCGCGGAGACGCGATTCGGTGATGCGGATCGGCTCGAGCGGGGCCTGCGCATGCGCGCGCGCTGGTATCGCGACGGTCACCAGCAACGCGCCGGCCGTGCACAGCACCTGCATTCTGTACGTGCTCATGGCCATCCTCCTTGTTGTTCGTGAGACAGCCGCGTGGCACAGAAGGTTGGCGATCAGTTGTGCGGGATGTGTCACGACACCGTGCCGCGCGGACCACGGTGCCGTGACGGTCGCACTCACCGGCGCTCGAGCGAGGCGATCAGGCCGGTCGAGAAGGACTCGATCGCGAGATTCTTCCGGATCTGCTCGCGCTGTGCGTCGGTCAACATCGGTGAGAGCGCCAGCAGGCGGGCCTTGGTCGCATACTCGCGCGCGCCCCGCATGTCGCGCAGCTCCGACGCGATGTATGCCGCTTCTGTATACGCGGTCGCTGCGTGCACCACGTCGCCGATGGACAACGCGCGCTCGGCCGACTGCACCATCAGCACGCGGCCGCCCCGCTCGTCACCCGTGTAGTACTGGTCACGGGCGGCCCAGTAGAGGCTCAGAGGGCCCTTGGGGTCGTCGGCGGCGCGAAGTGAAGCCGCCTCCTGGCGGAGCCTCGCTGCAACGCGCCACTTCGACATGTCCGTGAGCTCGTATTCTTCCGCTTCCCGGTCGAGCTTGTCCGCCTTGAGCGCCGGCTCCGTGATGTTGATCGGCTGAAGCGACGCCTGCGCGCGCGCGACGACCGGAAGTGCGACCAGCGAGATCACCGCGGTGGCGGTCGACAGCAGGTGGCGCGAGTGCGTGTACATGACTCTCCTCCTCTGTATGCGCTGCGTGTACCTGTCGGTGAGACATCGACAAGCTGCAGTTGGTTTGCAACATGCCGCACACGAGCGTGTCACGGCATCGTCCCTCTCTACGGTCGAAGGTACGCGCGCGATTCACGCGCGCGTGACTCGTGGGACGAAGCGTTGTGGAGAGGGTCGAGCCGTTCCGCGCCGATGCCGAGCGACAAGCCTACACGCGACGAGTCTTCCAGCCGCCTCGGCGGAAGAGCACGGCGCTCACCACCGCCAGCGTACAGAAGGCCACCGTTGCCGCGGCGAACGCACCCTGCGGTCCGATGCCGAGCGGATACGCGAGCAGCCAGGCGAGCGGAATCTCGAACAACCAGAACACGAAGAGGTTCACGTACGTCGGCGTGCGCGTGTCGCCGGCACCGTTGAACGACTGCGTGAGGACCATCCCGTACGCATAGAACGGGAAGCCCAGCGCGACCGTGCGCAGCGTGGCGATCGCGTACCGTGCGACCTCCGGCTCCTGCGTGAAGATCGAGACGATCCGCGGCGCCCCGAACACGAACGCCAGTCCGATCGCGCCGAGGAACCACATGCTGTATCGTCCCGCGGTCCACACCGCCTGCTCGGCCCGGTCCGGTTTGCGTGCGCCGAGCGCCTGGCCCACCATCGTTGCCGCCGCGTTGCTCAATCCGGCGGACGGCAGCAGCGCAAAGATCACGATGCGGATGCCGATGGTGTACCCTGCGAGCGCCGCACTCCCGAAGCCGGCCAGGATGCGCACGAGCCCGATCCAGCTCACCATGCCGATGAACACCTGGACGGTGGCCGACGACGACAGCCGGACCACGCGCATGATCAGCGCGGGGTCGAGCGCAAAGTGGCGCGCGTGCAGCTCCACGCGCGCACCCGGCCGGAACAGGCGGCTGAGCGCGAACAGCACTCCGATGCTGCGGCCGATCGTCGTCGCGATCGCCGCACCCTTGATCCCGAGCGCCGGAATGGGACCGACCCCGAGGACCAGCGTGGGGCACAGCACGATGTTGATCGCATTGGCCAGCCAGAGCACGCGCATCGCGATCGCCGCGTCCCCCGCGCCGCGGAAGATTGCATTCACGAGGAAGAGCAGCAGAATGGTTGCGTTGCCACCCAACATGATCCGCGCGTACCCGGTGCCCATCGACACGGTCGGATGGCCGGTCCTCGTGTAGACGTAGATGTCGCCGCGCGAACTGGTGGCCACG
>JBJMNM010000021.1:0-3474 GCA_045804305.1 Gemmatimonadaceae bacterium
ATAGCGGTCGAGATGCGAGAGCACCTTCACGAAGGTGTCCTGCGTGAGGTCCTCGGCCAGCTCGCGGTCGCGCACCATGCGGAACACGAGCGAGAACACGGGTCGCTCGTACCGCTTGATCAGCTCGCGATGCGCGGCGTCGCGTCCCTCGAGGGCCAGGGCGACGACGTCGGCATCGGGAAGATTCGCGAGATCGAGGGTACGAAGCACGACGTGGGATCGAGGACGCCGCGGGGCGAAGCGACGTGGTGGCCTTCGCGGCTGTGGAAAAGTACGCGTCCCGGCACGGGCAATCCAGCGGCGCTTGCCCGGCCATTCGCCGCGGACGAACTTTCGCGAATGCGCGAGACCGAGCTGGAGGAGCAGCGTGCGGATCGAGCCGCGGAAGGCGGCGACGACAAACGCGCATACGTGCGCAGCATGTTCGAGCAGATCGCGCCGCGCTACGACCTGCTCAATCACCTCCTCAGCCTGAACGTCGATCGGCGCTGGCGACGCCGTGCGCTGCGCGCGCTCGCATGGCGCCGCGCACCGGACGGTGGCTATCTCGATCTCTGCGCCGGCACGCTGGACATGGGTGCAGCGCTGAGCCGCGAGCGCGGCTTTCGCGGGTTCGTCGTGGGAGCCGACTTCGCCGTCCCGATGCTGAAAGCGGGGAAGGGGAAGGCGCCGGCCGCTGCGCTCGCTCCCGTCGCGGCCGATGCACAGCAGCTCCCGCTGCGTGATGCCGCGGTCGATGGTGTCATGGTGGCATTTGGAATCCGGAACGTCGCCTCGCTCGACGCAGCGCTCCGCGAGGTGCATCGCGTGCTTGCTCCCGGCGGGACATTCGTCATCCTCGAGTTCACGACGCCACGCTCTCGCCTGTTGAGGATGGTGTATCAGGGCTATTTCCATCGGGTGCTACCGATCATCGGGGGCGCGATCAGCGGGCATCGGAGCGCGTATCGCTACCTGCCGGAATCCGTCGCGCACTTTCCGGCGGAACCGGAGCTGGCTCGGCGCATGACGGCGGCCGGATTCCGGGATGTGAGATACGAGTCACTGAGCCTGGGCATCGCCGCCATTCACGTCGGTCGGAGGGCCTGACACCGGGCATGCCCACCCACGTCATTGGTTTGATCTCCGACACGCATGGGCTGCTGCGCCCGCGGGTGCACCAGGCGCTGGCCGGTGTGGAGCTCATCCTTCACGCCGGGGACGTAGGGGGCGACGAGATCCTCGACGAGCTCGGTCTGATCGCCCCGGTGCGCGCCGTGTACGGCAACACCGACCCGCCGGGTGATCCGCGACTACGTGAGTCGATCGACGAGGTCGTGGGCGGCGTGTCCATTCACGTGAGTCATGGTCACGAGGTCGGCAGCCCGACACCCGCGCGTCTGCTCGCGCGCTACGCGGCGCAGGTCATCGTGTATGGGCACACCCACCGACAGCTCGTGACCAGAGTCGATGGGCGTCTGGTCGTGAATCCCGGCGCGGCCGGGGCGCGAAGGTTTAAGCTCGAGCCGAGTGTTGCGCGACTGACGATCGTGAACGGCCACGCGGATGTGGCACTGGTGTTACTCGACGAGTGACCAGTCAGTCATGAGGGGGCATCCGGCATCGCCGACTCCTCTCACGCCCGCCTACATGCGCGCAGCGCTAATCGCACTCCTCGCTGGACTTCTCGTGGCGCAGGATCTGACGGCGCAGACCGGAATGCCGTCGCGCGCCGAGCGCTATCCGCCCGGCTCGCTCGGCGAGGCCAGCCGCAAACACGTTCTCACCCTCGCGGAGACGCGGCGCACGATCGCCGTCATGACGGCGGAGAGCGACTCGCCGTTCGGACAGGCTACGGCATTCGCTTTCCAGCCGGAGAGCTCACTCGTGAGCCTGGCTGAGCGCGTCAAGCGCGCGCCGCAACTGCTCCAATCAGTAACGAAACACGGCTTCACGCCGAGCGACTTTCTCGTTGCGCTGGAGACATACCGCGAGACGCTCAACACGATGGCGGTCGCGCTCATGATGGACGGGCAGGCGCCGCCCCCCGAGGTACGGCCGGAGAATATCGCCCTGTTCACCATCCATTCCACCGAGCTTCTCGCGCCGATAAGGCCCCTATTCGAGCAACGGCAGCACGAGGCGAAGGAACGGCGGAATGCCAGCGCACAGACGGTCGATGAGGCAGCCTTGCGGCACGTGCTCACAATGGATGAGGTGCGGCGCGTCCTTGCGACGAGGCGCGAGTGGGAGCTGGCCCGCCGCCGCGATCCCGCACTGGAGGGCGCGGCCGACTCGGTGGCGTTCGGCGCGGAGGGAGAGCTGGACAAACTCGCGCGCTATGTCGCGACCGTGCCGGCGCTGACCGCCATTCTCGCTCGTCAGAATTTTGCCCCGCGCGACTGGGTCGTGGCGAACAGCGCGACGCTGAGCACTTCGATTGCGATGCACATGGCGGCGGAGCTCGGCGCGTCCGACAAAGAGATCGTGGAGATCGTGAACGCCGCGAACGTGCAGCTCTATCGCGCAAACGTCGCAGAGTTCGAGTCGCTGTTCAGCGCGGTGGAACGGCAGGTCGCCGAGCGCGAAGCGGCCAAAGTTGCGAACGACACCGCGTTTCAGCGGAAGACCCGCATGATGGACAGCGCGTCGCGGCTCGTGCCGATGGACTCGACCGCGCACCTGCTTGTACGTCTGGTCGATGCTCTGGAGGACGAGCTGCCGGCTCTGGCGACGGCGATCAGCTGCGAACGCACGCGTCGCAGCTGGCAGTACGGCGTCTACCCGGTGTCGCTGGCGAACCGCCGCTTGCGGGAACAGCTCGTCGCGCGCGATTCCACTCGCGCTCGGCGACTGGATCGTCGAATGATGCAGATCGTGCTCGTGCATCCCGGTGACGAAGTCTGTCACTTTCGTTCGCTGCCGCGCGCTCCGGACTACCTCGATCTCGAGCCGACGCCCTCGAAGCCGACGCCGCCTGTCCGGCGTTAGACCGGCTTGAAGTGGGAGGCGGGATACAGAAAGTCCTCGCCCGAATCGTCGAGGATGCGATAGAAGCTGCCGTTGGCCTCCACGCGAAGCATCTCGTAGATGCGTCCGAGCGTGAGGTCGTGACAGCCGCCAGGCTCATCGCAGCCTGGGTAGGTGAGCCAGGGCTGCACGCTGACGCACTGCACGAGAGTCGTCGGTTGCCACGATGTCGTCATTGCTTCACCGCGCCTGTCGCCCGCGAATCGGCCGACGTCAGCAACGGTTGCAAGAGCCTCGCCAGCCCTTGCACCACGCGCGCCGATGTGATCCGCGTTACTAAGCGGCGGGCGAGGCGATCGAATCGCCGAACAATGGGTCCGTCGCCGGATCATATCCGAGCGGCGGCGGCTCGGCCGCGAAGTGGTCGGCGCGACGGGATCGCGCCAACTCGGCCGGAAAGCGTCGGAACCACGATGACAGCAACAACAACTCGTCGACTTCGTGCGAGGGCACCTGCGCGGAATC
>JBJMNM010000022.1:0-2216 GCA_045804305.1 Gemmatimonadaceae bacterium
CGAAGTCGCGGTGCGGGAGCTCGCCCTGCAGCACCCGCTCCGCGGTCTGTGCGAGCGCGCCGTCGTCGTATGGAATCCAGCCGCGCCTCAGATGCCAGCCAAGGTAAGCGGCGCTGATGACGAGCGCGCTGAGCAGCACGACGCGCGTGTCGGCCCTCCACTGCGATGTGCTCACGGACGAAGCTTCGACCGCGGTTGCGGTCACAGAGTGGGCGGCTGGAACAGCGGGGCTGGACAGAAATGCCTCGAGCTGGTTGCTGACTCTGGGAAGGACGACGCCGGCGAGCGGAGGGCAACAGGCACGGACGACTCGAGGCGAGCGCATTCGGCGAGCCCGGCCCATCAGAACTTTCGTCGTACCTGCCGTGCGTCGATTACCGTGAGGCCCCCCGCTGCCGCAATCGTGTGCGTGCCGGTCAATCCCGGTCGCCACGTAGGCGTCAGGTGACTCACTTCCACTTCCCGGAATCGCTGCGTCGTCAGCTCTACTATGCGATTGACGACGATCGAGCTCCCATAAGTGGGCGAGCCACACTGCGCTGGACGATACCAGCTGGCATGGTGGCGAAAGAGCGGACCGGCGGGACGAGCACTTCGCACGTCGATCTTCACCGGATTGAGTGGATGCGGCTCCCAAGGACCGAGCGGACTAGCCGCGTGGTAGAGGTCCAGAAGGGAAGCCTCCATAGCGCCAGGCGCTTTCACGCCAACGAACATCCACCATCTACCATCGATTTCGGCGACGGTTGCGTCAACGGCCGCGACATCCGACAGCAACGTCTTCTCGAACTGCCACGCGTCCGGAAAGGTGGTCGCGCGATAGAGCTCCACCGTGCGCTGCTGGAGCGTCTCGGGGATCATGTACCATTCGCCATTCCAGGCGAACACAAACGGGTACGAGAGGTGGTAGGGCCGCTCGAGCACGCGTCGCGGCTCACCCACCTCACCACGCTGGCCGACCTCCATGACGGAGATGTGGGCGCGCGGGCTGGTCGAGAGGAACTCCTCGAAAAAGATGTAGCGCTTGTCGTTCGCAACCACGGGAATCGGATCGGCCCAGAACCGATCTTTCGGTGGTATCAGCTCCTTGAAGCGATAGGGCGCACCGTCAGGAACATGCTCGGCTCCCGGTGTCGGCTCGGACAAGCGGTAGGCCAAGAACCATTGCTCGCGAGTGAAGAACGAGCGGAGCTTACGGGATGCGAGGCGAAATGCGAGCCGGGCGCTCAGCGTCAGCACCTCACGCGCGCGCGGCGTGACGAATAGCCGCTCGCTGTACGCGTGCCACTCCGACGACGCACGCGCCTCGTCCAGCAGCGAGCCCCCGCGTATCTGCAGGTCACGCAGCGCGGAGATGAGCAGTGGAGCCGCCTGCCAGAAGTAGTTCTGCTTGTTTGCGGTGACGGAGATCGGGTTGGTGCTGGAGTAGCTTCGCGCGAGCACGAGCCCCGCGTCCAGCTCCTCGGAGAGCACCTGAAGCACCGCACCTGTGACCGGCTCATTGTCCATCACTTCCCAGAAACCGGGAGGGCCCCCCCGATTGCGCGTGTTATCGCCATGATGGAACGACCACACGCCGAACTGCGCGATGCGTAACGCGTCGCCCTTCAGAATACGGAATCCGAAGCGGAGGGCGACGTCCAACTCATGCGTGCGAATCGTTGCGACCGAGGCGTCGTCGAGGTAGTCGCAGAACTTCGTCATTCGAGGTGACACGTGCACAATTGGACAATGCCCGAGTAGCGGCAGCAGGTCCTCGGACTGCTCCGGATCATCGGGGCCGAGGTATCGCTGCCGGTCGAGGCGGCAGTACGCGGCATACGGCATGAGATCGCGTTTACGCCACCACTGGACGACGCGCCGCCCGAAGGATCGGTGCGTGGTGACCGTTGCATCAGAGGCTGCGGCGTTCAGGACAACGAGCACGATGCGTCCAACCGCCCCCTCCTGGACTTGGCGTAGGACCTTCGCGACCCAAGCGGGCTGTTCGAAGCCGTCGATGAGTACGCCGATTCGCAACGGGCGCGTCGGCGCCGTGCTACCAGCGAAGGCCTGCTCACCGCTCGACTGCGTTGGAGATACCTCGGTCATACAGTCAGGGCGATTAATCGGTGGAGGCGTCGAATGGGCGAGTGATGATACTTCAGGGATAGATCCATCTGGAAGGACGAGTAGGGCTAGCAGAGGTGCACCGCCATCGCCTTGATGCTCGCCAC
>JBJMNM010000023.1:0-6723 GCA_045804305.1 Gemmatimonadaceae bacterium
CCTCGGCAGCACCGTGGAGCCGCGCATGATCACGAGGATCGACGACGCGACCGGTCACACCGTGCTACAGCGCGGTCCGTCGGTGCCGCAGTCGGTGATGGATCCTCGCGTTGCGTTCATCGTGCGGGACATGATGCGCGACGCCGCGGAGCGGGGCACGGGCGGATCGGCGCGGCGCGCCGTCCCGTCCGCCATCACGATCGCCGGCAAGACGGGCACGACGAACGACAATGTCGACGTCTGGTTCATGGGGATGACGCCGGATCTCGTGGCCGGCGTGTGGCTCGGCTTCGACCGCCCCACGACGATCACGCCGGGTGCGCAGGGTGGTACGCTCGCCGCGCCGATCTGGGGCGCCATGATGGCGCGGTATTACGTGGGACGACCGGCACCCGCGGCCTGGGTCCCGCCGGTGGGCATGCTCACCGCGGAGCTCGATCGCACGACCGGGCTGCTCGCCGATGCCATGACCCCGGCGGCGCAGCGGTACACGGAGTTCTTCGTGCCGGGCACGGAGCCCGAGCCGCTGAAGAGCGTACCGTGGAAGATGCCGGTGTTCGGCGCGGTGGTGGTGTACTGATCGGGACGATAAAAGAACAGCGCCCCATGTGCTTTCGCACATGGGGCGCTGCTGCTTTCGAGATGGACTAGTTCAGCCGGTGACGACCGGACCTGTCCGACTCGCCGTGTTAGCGGCCGAGCTTGACGACGTTCTCGGCGGCCGGGCCCTTTGCGCCCTGAACCACGTCGAACTCCACAGCCTCACCCTCGGCGAGGGACTTGAAGCCATGACCCTGAATGGCGGAGTGGTGCACGAAGCAATCCTTCTCGCCGTTCGCGGGGGTGATGAAGCCAAAGCCCTTCGTGTCGTTGAACCACTTCACGGTGCCGGTCGTACGCATAGCTGAACTCCTCAATGATGTTTGTGGTCGGAGTACTGAGCTACCGTACATACCGACTACATGTTGAACGTGAACGGCACCCTCACGCGGGGGCTCGCCCTGACAGGTACGGCACTGTGCCGCACAAGCAGCGACGCGGGCGAAAAAAAAGGGACCCGCGAGTAGCAGGCCCCTGATCCGTCGGAACTAGGTCCCCGGCCGAAGCACGGGGTGCGTCGCTGAAACCAATAGTAACACATACCTGCGCAACGCGATAGCCCCCCTCACCGGGCGCGTGGCTTGGCGGGCGGCCGGCCCGCCTCACTCGCGCTGCGCGAGCAACGCCAGCGCCCGCCAAGCGCGGCACCCAATTACCCGACTGCTGCTTCCGCCTGCTCCATGATCGTCGGCCTGGCCGGTGCCGGCGTGCCATTCACCGCCGGCATCAGCGCGATCGCGAACGCCTCGTCGAGCGTGGCCACGGGATGGAAGGAGAGCTGGTTGCGCACCTCCTCCGGGATGTCCTCCATGTCCGCCTCGTTGTCCTTCGGCAGGATGATCGTGGTGATCCCTGCCCGGTGGGCGCCCAGCACCTTTTCCTTCAACCCACCGATGGGCAGCACGCGCCCACGCAGCGTGGCTTCGCCCGTCATCGCCACGTCGCGCCGCACTGCACGTCCAGACATCGCACTCACCAGCGCGGTGGAGATGGCCACGCCCGCGCTTGGTCCATCCTTCGGGATCGCGCCCGCCGGAACGTGCACGTGGACTTCGATGGAGCCCAGCCGGTCTTCGGGAATCTTGAGCGCCGACGCATGCGTGGCCGCATACGTCAACGCGGCTCGCGCCGACTCCTTCATCACGTCGCCGAGCTGGCCGGTGAGGATGAGCGACACGTTGCCCCACCCGCTCACCTGCACCTTCTGGTCGTCCGTGTCGGAGGAGCGCTGCGCGCCGTGCAGACGACGGATCGCCGCCTCCACGAACATGATGTCGCCGCCCATCGGCGTGTAATACATCCCCGCCGCGACGCCGATCTCATTCTCCTCGTTGGCCTGCTCCGGATGCACGCGCGGCCGGCCCAGCAGCTCGCGCACGTCTTCCGGCGTGATCGTCAGATCGTCCGTCTCCCCCGACGCCAGCTTGCGCGCCACCTTGCGGGTCACGGCGCCCACCTGCCGCTCGAGCTGCCGCACACCGCTCTCGCGCGTGTACTTGCTCACGATGCTCATCACGGCGTCGTCGGTGAACTCGACGTGCTTGCTCCTGAGCCCCGCCTCGTCGATCTGACGCGGGATGAGATACTTCTTCGCGATCTCCGCCTTCTCGCGCTCGGTGTAGCCGGCGAACTCCACCACCTCCATGCGGTCGATGAGCGGGCCGGGAATGTTCTGGATGAAGTTGGCCGTGGCGATGAACAGCACCTCGCTCAGATCGAACGGGATCCCGAGATAATGATCGGTGAACGTGTCGTTCTGCGCCGGATCGAGCACCTCGAGCAGCGCGCTGGCCGGATCGCCCTGGAACGACTGGCCCAGCTTGTCCACCTCGTCCAGCAGGAACACGGGGTTGCGCGTCTTGGCCTGCTTGAGGCCCTGGATGATGCGGCCCGGCATGGCCCCGACGTAGGTGCGCCGATGCCCGCGGATGTCCGCCTCATCGCGGATGCCACCGAGCGCGACACGCACATACTCCCGCCCGAGCGAGCGGGCGATGGACTTGGCGATCGACGTCTTGCCCACTCCGGGAGGGCCGGAGAAGAGCAGGATGGGACCTTTGGCCATCGCTCTGGACTTGGCCTCCTTCTTGTCTGTTACGGGACGATGGTCGTCCGTGGGCGTGAGCTGCGGCGTGGCGTCTTCCTTGTGCGGCTTGAACGACGCGACGGGCACCTCCCCCGACTTCTCGACTTCCTGCGCCATCTCCTGCGCGCGAAGCTGACGCACGGCGAGGAACTCCAGCACGCGGTCCTTCACGTCCGGCAGCCCGTAGTGATCTTCGTCGAGCACGGTCTGCGCCCGCGTGAGATCCAGGTTGTCGTCGCTGCGCGCGTTCCATGGCAGCTCCGCGATCCACTCGAGGTAGGTGCGAATGACCTGCGCCTCCATCGACTCGCGGCCGGCACGCTCGAGGCGGCCCAGCTCGCGCTCCACCTCGGTTCGCGCCGAGGCGGGCATGTCGAGCTTGTCGAGCTTCTCGCGCAGCTCGCTGATCTCCTTGCTCTGATCGTCGTCGCCGAGCTCCTTCTGGATCGCCTTCATCTGCTCGCGGAGATACATCTCGCGCTGGCGCTCGCCCAGCTCCTCCTGGACCTGCGACTTGATCTCTTCCTGCATCTCGATCATGCCGATCTGCCGCTGGACGTGCACGAGCACGCGGCGAAGCCGGTCTTCGACCGAGAGATTCTCGAGCAGTCCCTGGCGCTCGGCGACGGGCAGCTCGATGTAGCCGGCCACGAGGTCACTGAACCTGCCCGGATCCGTCACGGCGTCGAGCACCTGGTGCACGACCTCCTCGGGCAGGCCGCGACGCTCACCCAGCTCGGCGGCGCGCTCGCGGATCTCCTTGTAGAGCGCGACGAATGCGGGATCGTCCTCGTTGAGCGGCTTCATCTCGTCCACCGGCTGTACGACGGCGGCGAGATAGTTGTCCACGGTGGTGTATTGAAGCGCGGTGGCGCGCTGTTCGCCCTGCAGCAGGAGCTGCACGCCGCCCAGGCCGCGCTGGATCTGTCCGATGCGGGCGATCACCCCCATCGAGTACAGGATGTCCGGTGTGGGTTCGTCGGTGTTGTCGCGCTGCGCCACGGCGAACACGAGCCGATCGCCCTTGAGGGCGGCCTCGATCGCGCGAAGCGTACCCGGGCGGCCCGCCGCGATCGGGGCCGTCAGTCCGGGAAAAATGACCGTTCCCCGAAGTGGGAGAACGGGAAGCGTCTGGCGTTGAGCCATGATGGATACCTGATGTGAAAGAACAGCCTCGGGGCGACGACCATATCGCCCCGACGCCGAGGCCTGCTTGACTCGCACACTCCATTCCAACCGGGCTCCGACACGGCGGCAGGGTTTGACACTTCTCGCGGCCATCGTGACGTAGTGTCCCTGCCGCTGTGGCGGTTATCCTTTCCCACGTCGCTCCGTCGTGCTAGTATGTCCGCGTCCCGTCTCACCCTGCTTCCCAGTCGTCGCGTGCCTCCCGACCCGCTCGCCACTGCCGCGGATGACGAGCTCCGCGCTCATGTCCAGCGCGCGCTCGCGGCCCACTACGAGCTCGACACTGAGATCGGACGGGGCGGCATGGGCATTGTCTACCGTGCCAGAGACCGCCGCCTCAAGCGGCAGGTCGCGATCAAGCTGCTGCCGCCCGAGCTGGCGTTTCGCAGCGAGATCAAGTCGCGGTTTCTCCGTGAAGCCGAAACCGCCGCGCAGCTCTCGCATCCCAACATCGTCCCGATCTACACGGTCGATGAACAGGAGCAGCTGGTCTTCTTCGTGATGGCGTACGTGAGCGGCGACAATCTCGCGAAGCGTCTCCACGAGCGCGGCGTGCTCACCATCGACGAGACCCGGAAGGTCCTGCGCGAAGTCGCCGACGCGCTCGCCTACGCCCACGACCGCGGCGTGGTCCACCGCGACATCAAGCCGGACAACATCCTCCTCGACGCGATCACCGGCCGGCCGATGGTCACCGACTTCGGCATCGCGCGCGCGATGGACAGCACGGGCGACAGCCGCCTGACCGCGACGGGGATGGCGATCGGAACGCCGGCGTACATGTCCCCGGAGCAGGCCGCGGGCGAGCGCGAAATTGATGGGCGCAGCGACCTGTACTCGCTGGGCATTCTCGGCTACCAGATGCTCACGGGCGAGCCGCCGTTCACGGCGGGCAGCACGCCCGCGATGCTGGTGAAGCACATCTCCGAGCGTCCCGTGCCGGTGGAGCAGCGCCGCGCGGACGTGCCGACGGATCTCGCACGCTCGGTGATGATGCTGCTGGAGAAGGATCCGGCGCATCGCTTCCCCACGGCGTCGGCACTCGTGGCCGCGCTCGACACGCGCGAGGCGCCGCCGTCGCGCGGGCCGGCTGCTCCCTCGGCCGCGATGTCGGCGCCGCCACGCCAGAGCTATGCGCCGCCATCGGAGGGGCCGTACGCCCCCGCGCCGTACCTCGCGGGCGGACGGCCGCTGGCGAACGTGGCCGGCGCGACGACGAGCGAGGAGCTGCGGCGCTGGGAAGCAGCGCCGGTCGTCGCGTTCCGCCGGAAGATCGCGCCGTACCTGTTCGTGAACGGCGTGATCGTGCTGTTCTCGCTGTTCGGCAGCAGCCAGTTCTTCTTCGTCACCGTGCTCTGGAGCATCATGATCGCGTTCAAGTACGCGAAGCTCTGGAGCGACGGCTACGATTGGCGCGACGTGTTCCGGCAGCCCCGCGATCGTGAGATCATGGAGGTGATCGAGGAGGCGGTGGATTATGTCCGCGCCATCTTCAACCCGAACGTGCGCGCGCGCCTGCACGACGAGCGGGCCCAGCGCAAGATCGCCGCGCGCATGGCGCCTCTCGGCCTGCCCTCGGGTTTCGACGCCTCACCGGTTTCGGCGTCGGCTGCGTACAGCGCCGCGCATCTCAGCGGCCCGCAGGGCGACCGCGTGCGGCAGTCGATGGCCGATCGTGACGAGATCCTGCGCCGCCTGAATGATCTGCCCAAGGCTCAGCGAGAGCAGCTCGGCGACGTGTCGCGCTCGGCGATCGCTCTCGCCGACAAGGTGCAGGGGCTCGCCCTCCTGTACGAGGAATCGGCGCGCCAGGACATCGGCTCGGCGCGCGACCAGCTGGAGGGAGAGATCAACACGCTCGAGAACGCCGCGAACCCGCTGGAGCGCGGCAGCGAGGATCGCGTGCGGCGGCTCGCCTACCTCAAGCGGCAGCGTCGCGCGCTCGTCGACGCGGCGCAGCGGAAGGAGGCGCTTGGCGGCAAGCTGGAGACCTGCGCGCTCGCGCTGCAGAACATGCGCTTCGACATGATGCGGCTGGGGGCGAGCCCGCAGATGCATCAGCACATCACGTCGCTGGCCAATCAGGCGATGAGCCTCGCCGACAACGTGGACGATGCGCTGTTCGTCGCCGACGAGATGGGACGCACGTCGGGCGGCTCGAAGCGCAGCGCGAGTCCGCGGCGTGCCACGGAGCGAGGGTGACCGACCACCTGCTCGACCGCCTCGTCGTCGCGGTCGGGGCCCAGTATCTCGTCGACGTGGAGATCGGTCGCGGCGGGATGGCGGTCGTCTATCGCGCGACGGATCTGCGACTGCATCGGCGCGTCGCGATCAAGGTCCTCCCGCCCGAGCTGGCGTTCAATGGCGACGTCCGCGAGCGCTTCCTTCGCGAAGCCCAGACGTCGGCGCAGCTCACGCACCCGAACATCGTGCCGATCTTCACCGTGGACGAGCGCGAAGGGATGGTCTACTTCGTCATGGCGCTCGTGGACGGAGAGACGCTTGGCCAGCGCCTGGCGCGAACGCCGCGCCTCCCGGTGGAGCAGGTGAAGCGCATCCTCGTCGACGTGGCCGACGCCCTCGCGTACGCGCATGCGCAGGGGGTCGTGCATCGCGACGTGAAGCCGGACAACATCATGCTCGATCGCACCAGTGGGCGTGCCCTGGTCACCGACTTCGGGATCGCGCGCGCGGCGGCCGGCGACTCGCGCCTCACCGTCACCGGCGTGGCGATCGGCACCCCGGCGTACATGTCGCCTGAGCAGGCGCTCGGCGAGCGCGAGCTGGACGGGCGCAGCGACATCTACTCGCTCGGGGTGATCGGGTACCAGATGCTCGCCGGCGAGCCG
>JBJMNM010000024.1:0-4990 GCA_045804305.1 Gemmatimonadaceae bacterium
AAGGCGAACTTGTCGAGCTTCGGTCGTGCGGCGATGCGGCGCTGCGGCGTCAGCTTCCGCACGGCCGTGAGCTGGTAGATCACGACTGCCACCATCAGCGCCACGAGGACGCCGCTGACGATCGCTCGCCAGCCGGTGGGGACGGTCAGCCGCAAGTCGGCGAGCGAGCGATCGTAGTGCGCCCAGATGGCGGCGAGCGCCGCCACGAACGCCCACTGACCGAGGATCCCGCGGCGGTACGCCCAGATCCGCGCTCCGGGAACGCCGGCCGCGGTCCGGGCGCGGAAGCGAGGCCAGAAATAGTAGTGCTCGAACAAGGTGGCGAGGACGACGAGGACGGCAACGTAGAGGGCGTCGAGCAGGGCAGGCATCGGAGCTCCAGGAGGATTGTTCAATTAGTATTGAACATTCAGGTGAAATTGGCAAGTCCGGCCCCAGCCGGCTATCGTTCGCCATGCCTCGACGTCCCAGGACCGCCGCGCGCAAGGCGCCGACGGCGGGTGCCCCGCTGCTCGAGCGGAGCGTCGCCGATCTCCGCGCGCTCGCGCACCCGCTCCGGCTGCGCATGATGGAGCTGTTCGCCGAATCGCCCAAGACTACCAAGCAGGTCGCCGAGCTGCTCGGGCAGCCGCCGACGCGCCTCTACCACCACGTCGCCGCGCTCGAGCGCGCCGGCCTGCTCGTGCTCCGGGAGACCCGCCAGAATCGCGGCGCCGTGGAGAAGTGGTATGGCGCGATCGCGCGGCAGCTCGGTACCACGGACGCGAAGCACCCCAAGTCGCGCCAGGCCAAGGCGGCGCGCCGAGCCGTGGCGGCCACGGTGCTGGAGCAGGCGAAGCAGGAGATCATGACGTCGCCTCCCGGCTCCGAGGCGGCGTTGCTGGCGCGCGTCGTCGTTTCGGCGCCGCGGGCGATGATACCGGTCGTGCGACAGCGGCTGTACGACGCGATCCAGCGCATCCGCGACGAGCTCGCGTGCGACGACCCGAGCCCGACGTTGGCCGAGGACACCGAGCGCTGGGCTGTTACCGTCGCCTTTTCACCGGTCGCGACGCCGCCATACTCCCCATCCGAGCGGTAGCATCATGCGCGTCACGGCACTACCCCACTGCTCCCACCCCCTCCACCACCCGCCCGTCGAACAGATGCACCGACCGCTCCGCATGCGCCGCGTACCGTGGATCGTGCGTCACCATGCAGATCGTCGCGCCGCTGCGGTGCAGCTCGCGGAGGAGCTCCATCACCGACTCCCCGTTCGCTGAGTCGAGATTGCCCGTCGGCTCGTCGGCGAGCAGGATGAGCGGATCGCCGGCCACCGCCCGCGCCACGGCCACGCGCTGCTGCTGGCCACCCGAGAGCTGCGCGGGGTAGTGCTGCATCCGGTGGCTCATCCCCACGCGATCCAGCGCCTCGGTCACGCGCTTCTTCCGCTCGCCGATCGACAGTCCGCGGTACGTCAGCGGCAATTCCACATTCTCGTGGACCGACAGGTCGCCGATGAGATTGAACGATTGGAAGATGAAGCCGATCTGGCGATTCCTGATCCGCGTGCGCTGAGTCGGCGTGAGGTCGGACACCGGCTCGCCAGCGAGCACATAGTCGCCCGCCGTCGGCGTGTCGAGCAACCCGAGGAGCGACAGCAGCGTGGTCTTGCCGCAGCCGGACGGTCCCTCGATCGCGACGTACTCGCCCTGCCGGATGTCCAGCCCGACGTCGTCGAGCGCGCGCGTCTCGACCTCGTCGGTGAGGAAGGTCTTGCTGATGCCCGAGAGGCGGATGAGGACAGGATCGCTGTGCATCGAGGTCTCCATGGTGTGGGTGCTACCTGATCCGCATCCGCGACACGTTGTCCCAGCTCGACATGTCGGAGATGATCACTCTGTCGCCGGCCGCGAGGCCGTGAACGATCTGCACGGCGTTCGCCGACGCTCGGCCCAGCTTCACCGGGACGCGCACCGCGTCCTTGCCATCCGTTCCTACCTTGAACAATCCCACGCTGGCGCCCGGATCGCCGTACGGCGGCCGGCCGACGTGCAGCACGTTCGTCAGCCGCGCGATCTCGATCGTGCCGTCCACGCCGAGGTCGGAGCGCGTGCCGGCCGGCAGCACGCCGTCGAGCGCCACCTCCACCGTCACCGTTCCGTTCTGCGACGATGGATCGGTGCGCTGTACGTGGCCGCTTACGATGCCGCTTCTCGTGTCAATGACCGCGCGCTGGCCCAACGCGATGTCCCTCGCCTGCACGTCGGGCACGCGGAGCACGGCCTTGAGCCGCCCCGGCTGCGCGATGCGCGCGAGCTCCATCCCCGGATTCACCCACTGCCCCAACTCCAGCGGCAGCACCTGGAGCTGCCCGCTTTCGCCGGCGACGACGCGCATCGCGGTCACCCGCCGGCGCTGCGCCGCCACGATCTCGCGCAGCCGCGCCACCTGATCCTGCATGAGCGCGAGCTGCTCGCGCTCGGAGCCGGCGACGTCCTGCAGCCGCCGGCGCTCGAGGTCGAGCCGCGTGCCCAGCTCGCGCGCCTTGTCGCGCGCGGCCGCCACTTCGTTCGCCGCGGCGAGCTGCTTCCGGTCGAGCGACTCGAACACCGCCACGCTCCGCTGCGCATCCTGCGCCTGCGTCACGGTCTGCGCCACGATCCCCTCCTGCGACAGACGTTGCTGCCGCAGCGCGGTGCGGAGGCCGGCGAGACTGCTCATCGCCGCGGACAGCTGCTGCTCGGACTGCATCGCCTGGAGCTCCACGTCGGTATTGCTGAGCAGCACGACGGTGGTATTTGGTGTCACTGTCGCGCCCGGGCGGATCGGCAGCGACTCCACTCGGCCGGCCGTCGCCGCCGCCAGGATGCGAACATGTTCCGGCACGAGCGTCCCGGGCGCGCGCACGTCGAGCGTCATGTCGCTTCGGCGCACGGTGTCGATCACGAGTGACGCGCTGTCCACCGACGGCGCAGCCGGCCGGAGCCGGCCGATCGCCAGCGAGAGGATCAACACGCCGGCGACTGCGCCGCCGCCCAGCACGTATCTCCGCCGGCGCCGCGGCGGCTCCCGCTTGATGTCCATCGCGTGCCGGATCTGGCGCGGCAGCTCGGTGTGGGTCACGACGCTCATCTCACTCGGTGCGCAGCGCTTCCGCCGGATCCACGCGCGCCGCTCGGCGAGCCGGCGCGTATCCCGCCGCCGCGGCCACGATCAGCAGCAGCAGCGCGGCACCGGCGATGAGCACGGGATTGTCGGGGCTGACCTCGAACAGCAGCGAGCGGAGCACGCGCGTGGACAGCAGCGCCGCGAGCACGCCGATCGCGACGCCGAGCGCGCCGAGGCGGACCGACTGCGCGACGATCATCCGGCTCACCTGCGCGATCTGGGCGCCGAGCGCCATGCGGATCGCGATCTCGCCGCGGCGCTGGCCCACCACGTAGGAGATCACACCGTAGAGGCCAACGATGCTGAGAAAGAGCGCCATCGCCGCGGAGATGCCGAGCAGCAGCATCGTGAAGGTGCGCTTGGCGATCGACGTCGCCACGATCGTGTCCATCGTTCGCGCGTTCGCGATCGTGCCCTGCGGCTCGAGCTCGGTGAGAAATCGGGCGATCGCCGGCGTGAGACCGATCGGATTGCCGGCGCGCGTGCGCACCACGAGACGCATATCGGTGGGCGCGCCCCAGAGCTGGGCGCCCGGAATGGGAAGGATCGGGAAGTACACGATCGCCACCGGCGGCCTGTCGAACCCCTCGCCCAGGATGTCGTCGGCGACGCCGGCTACTCTATAGAAGGGGGGTGTGTTTCCATAGAACTTGATCCCCTTCCCGAAGGCACTCTGGCCGCGCCAGGTGCGCTCGGCAAAGGCGCGGCTCACCACCATGGTGCCGTCGTGCGCGTTCATGCCGGTCCAGGTGGGCGTTCGACCATTCACCCGGATACCCATCGCCTCGAAGAATCCGGGCGTCACCATCGAGGTGGGCGGGCAATCGCCACCCCCGCTGTTCGGGTCGGGCGACTCGATCGTGATACCGGTGCACAGGAAGCCATCGGCCAGCGGGATCTTCTCCGAGAGTCCCACGGCTGTCACACCCGGAAGCTGGCGAATGCGCGCGGCGAGCTGCTCGTACAGCGCGCTCGTGCGCACGTACGCCTGGTCTCGGGCTTCCTTGTCGCGTCCTCGGCCCGATCCATAGCGTGCCGCCGGCAGCGCCACGTCCATCGTCAGCACGCCGCGCGGCTCGAACCCCGGCTGCACCGCGCGGAGATTGCGGAAGCTGCGCACCATCAGCCCCGCCGCGGTGAGCAGCACCAGCGAGAGCGCCACCTGCGAGACCACCAGCGCGGCGCGGGCGGCATGCCGTCGGCGGGACGTCGTCATCCCGCGTCCTCCCTCGCGCAGCACTCCGAGGTCGAGCGCGGGCGCGCCGAACAGTGGCAGCACCGCGAGCGCCACAGCCGCCACGAACGCGCCGCCAATCGCGAACGCCATTCCGGCCGCACCGAGATGAACCTCGGCGAGCCGCGGCAGATCGGTCGGCGCAACGGCGAGCAGCGCGCGAAGCCCCAGCGCTGCGAGTGCGATTGCCACGACGGCCGCGGCGAGCGCGATGAGCAGGCTCTCGGCGAGAAACTGCGTGGCGAGATGCAGCCGGTCGGCGCCCAGCGCCGCGCGCACGGCCGTCTCGCGCCGCCGCGCCTCGAGCCGCACGAGAAAGAGATTCGACAGGTTCGCCGCCGCGATCAACAGCACGAGCAGCACGGAGCCGAACAGGATCCACAGCGCGCGCGTCATCACGTCACCCACCACGGCGTCGCGCAACGGGCGGACCTGGGTGCGGAATCCGGTCCCCTTCATGAAGCTCGCCGGCTCGGCATTCGGGAAGAGCTCCGGCAGCCGGGCCGTGAGCGGCGTGAGCTCGCGTTGCGCATCGGCCGCCGAAAAGCCGGCGCGCAGGCGGCCGATCGCGTTCCACGTGTGGTTGTTCTGCGGCTGCGCGGCGGG
>JBJMNM010000025.1:0-6247 GCA_045804305.1 Gemmatimonadaceae bacterium
CCGCAGTGGGAGTCCTCACCTGATGGAGAGCTCGAGCGGCTGTGCTCGACGGCACGGACGGTACCGATGACTGCGCCACACCCGTTTGAGCCCGGCTCGAGCGACCGTCGTCGCAAGGAAGGCGAGCCAGTCCAGAGGCTGGATACCGGCGAGCGGCGAAGGGCGGCCGACAGGTCCGGCTCGCAGACGCAGCGCGCGCCCGCGGAGTTCACGAGCGGTCTCACCCAGGGGCCCGATTCGGGCGTCGAGGCAACGGTGCGGCGCTTCGCGCATGACGCGCGGGCGCGTGGTCAGCCGGCGATCGATGCGATGGTGCAGCTCAAGGGGATGCTGCTGGCGCAGTTCGGCGAGCAGCATGCCGAGCTGCGCGACATCAAGAGCATTCGCCGCTGGTTCGTGGAGACCTATTACTTCGAGCCGAAGGGCTGACGGCGCTTCAGTCGCGGTAGGGCGAGTCGTGGTAGGGGGACTCGTCGTCGAAGACGAGGTCGTCGAAGGACTCCTTGATTCGCGGGAGCTCCTCGGACGCCGGAACGAGCCCGCGCACCAGATCCACGAGCATGGGGCTCAGATGCGCGCCGTAGCGAAGCAGCACGGCGGCGCGCTCACGCTTGCGCAGCAGGAAGGCGAGAATCGGCATGTCGGCCTTCGCGCCATTGCAGTCTTCGCAGGCGAGCACGAGGTTGTCGCGCCGATCGTACGCGCTCTGACCGCGGCGTGGCGCCACGTGATCGAGCGTGATGGTCGCGGGAGCGACGCGACGACCGCAGTAGGCGCATACGGGGCCATGCTGCTGAATGAGCCACCGCTTGGTTTCGGCATACGCGGTCCGGCTCGTCGACGTGGACGTCAATTGCGTTTCGGCCGTGCCGCGCCCTCGGCGGCGCGGAGGTCGTTTCTTTCGCGGTGTCTTCACTTCGGCGGGAAAGTCGCCGGCCGTCGTTGCGGCGGCGATCGGTAAAGGGTGTCAGCAACTGGACGACGGACCAATTCCTCCGCCACGATCGAGTGGTCCACGATCCATGCGCCGGCTCGGCTGCGTGCAATCTACACGCGGGCAGCGGCGGCCGTCCCGAGCCCTCGTGGAGGCGGTGACCGGACCCACTGCTGCGGGGTACAGCGGACAGTGGCGCCCTGTCGCTCACGGCAGTAGTCTCAGAGAGGAAGGCCGTCGGGCCTCGCCACTACCACCCGACGCGACGGAGCGTGGGCGTGCGAAGATTGCCAATCGTGCTTCTGACGGTGCTCGCCGCGACAGCCTGCGGCGGATCGCACATGCCGGGCGCGTCGTTCGCCGGGGCGGCGCTTCTCATGCCGCTTTCGGAGGCCGAAGAGGCGCACGATGCGCTGCTGCGCGCCGACCTCGGACGCTCGGACTCGGTCGCGAAGAACGGCTTGGCCGCCGGACTCTCGAGCAACTTCGCCGGCGACGTGTTGTATCTGCGCGGCGGCCTCCCGATCGTGCGCGGCCGTGCGGCAGCCATGGCGATCGTCGCCGCGGAATCGCTCGGGACCGCCGCCGTGCGCTGGCAACCGGTGCGCGCGGAAGTGAGCGCCGACGGCCGCAGCGGCTACACGTACGGCTACACGATTTACGGCACGACCTCCGGCACCACGCCGACGATCCGCGTGGACCGGTACATCGCCTTCTGGCGCCGCGAGGATGCAGGCTGGCGCATCGCCGGGTATGCCGAGACCTACGGAGCGCCGCCTCCCGCGCTGACCCTGCCGCGCGCCGCCACCGCCGCGGTGCTGCCCGACGAGTCGATGCCGCGCACGCGAGGCCCGCTCGAGGCGATTCGGGCCGCGGACGCCGCGTTCTCCGCGCTCGCGGCCAAGGTCGGGACGGGCCGCGCGTTCGGCGAGTACGCCGCCGAGAACGCACAGATCTTCTCGACTCCCGGCGAGTTCATCACCGGCCCCTCGGCCATCAGCGCCGCCTTCGGACCGGCCACCGACAACAACACGCTCCAGTGGCATCCCGTCGCCGGCGAAGTCGCACAATCGGGGGACCTCGGCTTCACCGTGGGCAACGCGGAGTTCACCGGCAAGCGGGAAGACGGAACGCCGATCATGCGCTACTCGAAGTACTTCACCGTGTGGAAGAAGCAGCGGGATGGCAGTTGGCGGTACGTTGTGGATGGAGGAAGCGCGCGACCGAACGAGTGACGACGCACGGATGAGGAAAGAGCTCATCGTCGGCCGCGGCGACCTGCTGTTCCAACGAGCGACGCGTCGACGGTTTCTCGGGATGCTCGCCGCGGCTGGCACGATCGTGCTGCTACCGAGCGTGTTCACGGGCTGCAGCGACGACGATGGCATCACCGATCCAACGCTGGATCCGGATGCCTACCGGCTCGACCTGTCGACCGACACGGGCATTCTGAACTACGCCTATGCGCTCGAGCAGCTGGAGGCCGTGTTCTACACGGCGGCGCTGACGTCGCCGGGTTACGCGTCGCTCACCACGGCCGAGCAGGAAGTGCTCTCGGACCTCCAGAAGCACGAGGTCATCCATCGCGAGCTCTTCAAGCAGGCACTCGGCACCGCGGCAATTCCGTCCGTCGCGTTCAACGCGACGACCGTGGCGAGCCTGATGACCGACCGCGCCACGCTGCTCGCGAGCGCGCAGCTTCTCGAGGACACGGGCGTCTCCGCGTACAATGGCGCCGGGAAGTATCTCACCACCGCGGCGAACCTTCTCGTCGCCGCCAAGATCGTGTCGGTGGAGGCACGTCACGCCGCCGCCATTCGCGACATCCGCGACGGCACGAATGGGACGCTGTTCGCGGGAGACGACGTGGTGAGCGCTGCGGGTCTCGACGTGAAGGCCGAGCCCAGCGCGGTACTCGGGTCGCTGGCAAACCTGAACCTGCTCGTCAGCCCGGTTGCCATCGGTACGATGCCGACCGGCACCGCGACCGCCGATCAGCCCGCGCCGGCGGCGGCCGTGCCCACGGCCACGATCAAGGCGGTGCTCGATTTCGCGCTCGCGCTGGAGATCTTCGAGAACGAGTTCTACAAGGCCGTCCTCGGCACGAGCTCGTCCACCGCGCAAAACAACGCATTCGCCACGGTGCGCGTGAAGGCGCAGGCGGTGCCCGGCGTCGTGCCCACGCTGCAGCAGATCCAGAAGCACGAAGCGGCGCACGTGGCCACACTGCTCGCCGCGGGTGCCCAGAACGCCTTCAACCTGAGTGCAGCCAGCTTCGATTTCACCGGCAACCGCAGCGCGAGCGGCGGCGGACCGTACGCCGCCGCAACCACCGACCTTCCGTTCCTGCTCGCCGTTGCGCAGGGATTCGAAGACGCCGCCGTGCGTGCGTACAAGGGGCAGGTCACGAGCCTGATGTCGGATTCCGCCACCCTGGAGGCCGTGCTGCGGATTCACTCGGTGGAGGCGCGCCATGTGGCGCGCATTCGTCGAATTCGCCGAGCGACCGACACTGCGAACGCCACGGTGCGCTACAGTGGGACGATCCGCGGTGGGGGCGCCGCGGCGGCCGGAGCGGGCGCGCAGTCCGCGGTCGTCACCGCGGCGTTCGAGAAGATCTACGGGCAGGGGACGAACAGCGCCTCGGCGCCCTCCGAGGCGAACCTCACGCAGGCCGCCGTGAGCGTCACCTCGCTGAGCGCGGCGCAGTTCGGCACGAACGCCGCCACCGAAGCGTTCGATGAACCGCTGGACCGTGCCGACGTCGTGGCGATCGTGCAGCCGTTCTTCATCCCGACGATCAGTTGACGCACTGGTGACGAAGTTCAGTGATCCGCCGCATTGACGCCGACGGCGGCGATCATGCAGCTTGCCGGCGATGACACACGTCCCTGCCACACGCCGGCGAGCCGGGCGCGCGTTGGCGCTCACCTGGCTGGCGATGCTCGCGTGCACCACCGCACCCACGCCCGAGCCGGCACCGGTGCCGGCACCGCCGCCCGTGGTGCGTTCCGTCCCCGAGCCGACGCGCGAGGACAGCGCGCGGGCGCGGGCACACGCGGACAGCGTTCGCGCTGCGCGCGTGGCTCGCGCGGCTCCTGCGCGGCCGGTGTACCGCATCCCGCATCCGTCCGCACGCAACGATACCATCACTCGGCGGACGCTGCGAACGCCCATCCGCGTGTGTGCCGGTGGCGATGTCACGCTCGGCACGAATCTCTTTCCCGAGTGGGCCAAGGTGGCGAAGGAGAAGATGCGCGCGAAGTATCATCGCGCTGATGATCCCGTGACGCTGCTTGCGCCACTCCGACCGCTGGTCCGCGGCGCCGACGTGGTGCTCCTCAACGTGGAATCGGCGATCGGTGACGGGCCGGCGCCGTCGAAATGCGGACCGGCCTCCACCAATTGCTTCGCGTTCCGCTCGCCGCCGTCGAGCGCGTCGGCGCTCCGCGCGGTTGCGCCGCGCAGTGTGGTCGTGGGCAACCTGGCGAACAATCACGCGAACGATGCGGGCCGATCGGGACAGGACAGCACGGTGGCTGCGTTGACCGCGGCCGGCGTGCTCGTCACCGGCGACGACACTCTGGCTACGCCGGTAATCACTCCCGGCAACGATACGATCGGGGTCCTCGGCTTCTATACTTCGAGAGACACACCCGACGCGCGCGATACCGCCGCCGTGTTCCGCCATGTGGCGCGGGCCGTAGAGCAATACCCGGTGGTGATCGTCACCATGCACCTGGGCGCGGAAGGACGTCGGGCGCAGAATACCCGCGACACGTCCGAGCTCTATCTGGGCATCGATCGCGGGAACCCGATCGCCTTCGCCGACGCGGCCGTGCGCGGTGGTGCGGCACTCGTCGTAGGCCATGGACCACACGTGCTCCGTGCGATGGAATGGCGACAGCACGGTGCGCTCATCGCCTATTCGCTGGGCAATCTGCTCACGTACGGGCCGTTCGTGTTGAAGGAGCCGCTCAACCGCGCCGCCGTGCTCTGCACCACGATCGACCAGGCCGGCCGGGTGACGGCCGCCACGCTGCGCCCCACGATGCAGCGGGCGCCGGGTGTGCTGACCTCCGACCGAACCGCCCGCGCCGTGGCGCTGGTCGACTCGCTGGGTCGGCGGGATTTTCCGGCGACGGGTGCGCGCGTGGGAAGGGGCGGGGTCGTTCGCGCGCGTACGCTGCGCTAGCGCGCGTCGCCGCGACGGCCCGAGGGTCGGACGGCTCGGTTAGCCGTCGCCCTTCACCGGGGCATCGCCGTCCAGGTCCAGGACGACGCGCCGGGTACCGCGCCAGGGCTTGATGAGCGGCGACTTGGGCCGGTCCAGGTTGCTCTCGATCACGCGGCCGGCCTTGCTGCTCGCATGCACGAAGCGGCCGTTGCCCAAATAGATGCCGATGTGGCTGACGCCCTTCTTCGGCTTGCCGAAGGTGAGGAGGTCGCCCGGCCGGAGCTGCGTGGTGTCCTGTCCGACAGAGAGTCCAGTCAGCGCCTGCTCGGCGGCGGTGCGCGGAAGCGGAATGTGGAAGCCGGCCAGCACATACCGCACGAGGCCGCTGCAATCAAAGCCGCGGTCGGGCGACTGCCCGCCACGGACATACCGCGTTCCGATCTGCGTCCGGGCGATCGAGACCAGAATCGAATCCCGAAGGCCATGGACGGACGCGCTCCAGGCGCTGAACGGCCTGGCCGGCTCGGCATGCTTCGCCATCGCGAGGGAGCGCTGCGCCTCGATGAAGCTGGCGACCGTCGTCGGCAGTGGCCCGGCTACGAGCCTCGGCTGCTCTCCACGCGGCACGGTGTCGCCGGCCTGGACCACGTCTTGAGCCGTGACCGGCACGGCACAGAAGACGAGCATCGCGCAGGAAGCGATGGCGCGCCATGCGGGACGGCGGACTGGAGTCGTCGAGATGAGTGCCATGACGTGAGCGTTCGATTGGTCGCGGGTCGTGAAAGACGCCGGTCGAGCCGGCATCTGTTGGACGCACGAGGTGTGAGGAGCGTATCGGGACCGGTCGAGACCGTCAACCGTATTGCATGTTCCGAGCTCGTCTGTGGGCGCTCGCACAGCTCGCCTCAACCTCATGCAGCGCAACGATTTGAGGTGCTTTCAGCGGATGCGAAGCAGCTTGTGCGTCTGGAGGCTCAAGCGCCACTGCGGGTGGGCGAGGCAATACGCCAGCGCCGCCTCGGTGTTGGCGCGAGTCCCCGACTCCTCACCCGTGTCCATGGGCTGGAGGAAGAAAGCGTCGAAGTCCAGGCTCGCGAAACGCTCCGGTTGCGCATCCGGCTCGCGCTGCGGGTATA
>JBJMNM010000026.1:0-4472 GCA_045804305.1 Gemmatimonadaceae bacterium
ACGCCGCCGTTGGTCAGCGTGAGGAGCTGCGTGCCGTCGCTGGACCATCGCGGGTCGTACTGAAGCGCCGTCGTGTCGTCGGACAGCGGGATGACGCGGCCACCACCGAGTGGCTGGATGAAGATGCGCATGCGGCGAGAGGTGCCCGCCGCATACGCCACGAGCTTTCCGTCCGGGGAGAGCGCCGGATGGATCTGCAACCCCGCTTCGGTGGTCAGCTGCGACGATGCGCCGAGCGCGAGGCTTGGCCCGCTGTGACGCGTGGACTGATATATGACCGCGCCACCGACGATCACGAGGGTAGCGATCGCGAGTGGAACCAGCCGCGGGCGAGACGCCCGAACCGGCTCGAGCCGCGCCGACGTCGGCGCAAGGCCCGCGGTGGGTGTCGCGAGTGGCTCGAGCGCGGCGAGCAGGTCGTCCGCACGCTGCCAACGGTCCGCCGGCTTCTTGGCGAGGCACTGCATCACCGCCTGCTCGAGGGCGGGAGCAATTCCCGATCGATGCTTCGAAAGTGGGGCAGGGGACTCCATCACGTGGGCCGAGAGCACCTTCTGCGGGCTGACGCCGACAAAGGGCACCGTTCCAGCAATCAACTCGTAGGCGAGCACACCCACGGCATAGATGTCGGTGCGGTGATCGACTGAGGGATCCGCGGTGGCCTGCTCGGGCGACATGTACGACGGTGTGCCCAGCGCCACACCGAGCGACGTGATCTGGCTCGGGTTGGTGGCACTACTGATGGCGCGAGCGACGCCGAAGTCGGCAATGAGTGCATGGCGACCCGACAACATCACATTGTCCGGCTTGACGTCTCGATGCACGACGCCGCGCGCGTGCGCGTACGCCAGCGCATCTACGACCTCGACGATCAGGCGTACGGCCTCGCCCACAGGCAGCTCGTGCTCGCGCGCCAGCCGGTCGCGGAGCGATTGTCCCTCGACGAAAGGCATGACGTAGAAGAGGCGCCCTCCAGCCTCTCCCGAGTCGAGCAGGGGGAGAATGTTCGGATGCTGGAGATGCGCCGCAATCTCGATCTCTCGCAGGAACCGCTCGGTGCCGACCGAAGCAGAGAGGTCGTCGCGCAGCACCTTGATAGCGACCCTGCGGTGGTGCTTGAGGTCCTCCGCGAGGTACACGGTGGCCGTGCCACCGGAACCGAGTTCCCGATCGATGCGGTACTTGCCCTCGAACGAGGAGTTCAGGTCATCGATACGGTCGGTTGGCGCGGGCATATGGATTCGCGTCCGCTACCGACGCGGCTGCTCCGGCTGCGTCAACCGCGCAAGCCGCCGCTTCGCATCAGCGACACGCGGCTGCAGCTCCGGATCGGCGTTCCTCCACAGCGCGATGAACGCGCGATAGTTCTCGATCGCCTTTGCCGTGTTGCCCATCCCCTCGTACAACTGGCCGAGCCGTTCGCGAATCGCCGGAAGCCGCATGGGGTCCATGTCGGGGTCCAGCTTGAACCACGCCGGCGTGGACAGGTACCGCTCGAACATCATCGCCGCCGAATCCGGCACGCCCGCCGCATCGTACGCGCGCGCGAGCTCGAACGGCACACATGGCGCACACTCATCGACCGGAGCGCCGTCGAATGCGATGTCGCTGCGACGGAATTCGTCGAGCGCCTCCCGTGGTTTGCCCGCGGCGAGAGCCAACTCGCCGAGCGCCTGATGGAATCCGGCGGACTGCACGCGAACGATCGAGGTGTCGGTCATCTCCGTTCGATAGCGCGCGAGCATCGCTCTCGCCTTCTCGGGTTTGCCGACACGCGCGAGCATTCGCGCGGCGAACAGGTAGGGCCGATCGATCATCGGCAGGTCGCGGAACGGGATCTGATCGACGACCGAGTCCACGCGCGCCGCGAGCGCCGGTGTCGGACCCATGACCGCGACCTCCACCATCACATCGCCGAGGGGCCGAGTGCCTCGCACACCGCCCCGATCGGTTCCCCGGTCCTCCACCAGCAACTCGGCCGCTGTGTGCAGGCGTCCGTCGAGAATCGCGAAGTTCCTCGCGTAGAACAGGCCCGGGCGTCGACGCGCGACGCCACCTGCATGGAGCAGGCTGTCGGTGAGCCGGCGGGCGTTCCCGGTATCGCCCGCGGCATACAATACGGAGATCTGCCGGCTCCGCGCGTAGATGGGCGATACGCCGTACAGCTGCTCCACCATCGCCGCCGCGTCCTTCACCTTGCCCTGGTCGAGCTGCAGCTCGATCGCATTGCCCATCGCCGTGCCGTTCCGATCCTCGAGTCGGATCGACGCGATGTTGAGCGACTCGGCTCGCGCGAACTCACGGCGCGCCCTGAGCGCCTCGCCCAGATTCACCAGGTGCGACGGCGTCGTGTCGCCACGCTGGAAGATCGATTCGTACGCCGCGATCCCCTTCGTGCGATCTCGGCCGGGCCCCATGATGAAGTAGCGCGCCGTCAGCCCGTCGCGCTCGATCGCCGGCAGGCGATCGCGATAGCGGTACGCGCGGATCAACGCCGAGTCGATCGCCGACTGCGAGCCGCCGTAGTTCGAGAGATTGGCCGCCAGCGCGCTCCATCCCGACGCGAACGTCGAGTCGATCGACACCGCTTCGCGCGCCAGCTCGACCGAACGATCGTCGCCGAGCGCATTGGCGCGCGCGGCCGCGCTGAACTTCTTGAGCGCTTCGAGCGAGGCTGTCGTCGCCTGGGTGAGCGGCGGCGTCGCGTTCACCAGGCGCAGCGACTCGCCCGCCTTGCTGCGAATCGCGCGCGCCAGCCGATCCGCAGCGTCGATCAATCCCTTCGGTCCGTCGCCCGTCTCACGGAACGACGCCAGCTCGATGCCCGAATCGGCGCGCACGAGCCGCACCGACACGATGTAGCCGGCGCCGACGCCCGTCACCTCGCCATCGACGATGGCCTTGATCCCCTCGCGCTGCGCGAGGTCCTGCGCGACGGCCAGGTCGATGCGCGTATTCGGTGCCCGCTTCGAGCGCGCGAGCGCATTCACGATCGTCGCCGGCGGCACGATCGTGATCGCCGACGACCCCGACAGGCCGGCACGCACCGCGTCGCTCACCACGCGTCCCAGCGTGCTGTCCACGTTGGTGGTGCGGAAGTCGGTGATCAGGAGGGGATCGCGCGCGTTGAGCTGCCCTGAGGCGAACAGCGATGCGAACGGTCCGATCCCTGCCGCACGCATCCCCATGAACAGCGCGATGAACGCGATGAACGCGCCGAACGCGTACATGCCCCCCCGCGCCGTACGGTACCAGCTCATGTGCGGCGCGGCCCTGAGCGCCATCGTCGCCATGGTGCCGTGATTCGTCGTCGGCGTGCCGCCCGGCGTGTACGTCGGCGTCGCGAGCACCGCGCGGCGAGTCACGCGCTGCACGTAGCCTGTCCACAGCACGACCGGCAGGCCGAGCGCCATGACGACGAGCGAGCCGCTGAACACCCAGTCGGGCAGTCCGATCCCGACGATCGCCGCCTTCGCGAGCACGGCGACGACGACGAACGCCGCCGCGTAGATCGCCAGCGCCTTCCGGAACATGCCGCGACCGCCGAGCAGGACGGCCGGCATGGCCGGCGCGCCGGTGCCGCTCGTGATCGTGTCCAGCGTGCGCACCACTTCGCTCGCGCTCTGCGGACGCGCGTCCGGATCCTTCGCGAGGCAGCGCATCACGAGATCGGCCAGTGTCACCGGCACGTCGGGGCGAACCTCGCCGATCGGACGCGGCAACTCGCTCAGGTGCGCGGCGAGCATCCGCTGCGCCGTGCGGTCGGAGAACACGGGGTGCCCGGCCAGCAACTCGTACGTCATCGCGCCGAGCGCATAGATGTCGGCGCGGTGATCGACATTCGCGTCGCCAGCCGCCTGCTCGGGAGCCATGTAGGCCGGTGTGCCGATCGACGTCCCCACCTGGGTGAGCGTCGCGCCGGGCGCCGACGTCCGCGCCGCGCTGATCGCCTTCGCGATGCCGAAGTCCGTGACGACGGCGGTGCCGCCGGAGAGGAGGACGTTGTCCGGCTTGATGTCGCGGTGGACGATGCCGCGCTGATGCGCGTAGCCGAGTGCCCTGGCGACGTCCTTCACGATGCCGACGACGTCCGCGATCGGCATCGGCCCGCGGCTGAGGTGCGTGCGGAGGGACTCGCCCTCCACGAACGGCATCGTATAGAAGGGGAGCCCGTCGGCATCGCCCGCCGTGAGGATGGGGACGATGTTCGCCTGCTGGAGCGCGGCGACCGTGCGGATCTCCCGCTCGAATCGCTCCGCACTCAGCCCGAGTGCCAGATCGGGTGAGAGAACCTTCACCACGACGTCGCGCTGTAGGCGAAGCTCCTGGGCCACGAACACCCGGCTCATACCACCACCGCCAAGCTCGTGCTCCAGGCGGTAGGCGTCGCCGAGCGATTGCTGGAGCTGGCCTCGCAGGTCTACGGGCAAGGATGGTGTGTCTGGGGAATCGAAGGGCAGGGTGCCGCGTGC
>JBJMNM010000027.1:0-2544 GCA_045804305.1 Gemmatimonadaceae bacterium
CGCCCGCGCTACTGCCGAGCCGCCGCGCGCTGCGCCACGTCGTCGATCAGCTCCCGCTCGGCTCGCCCCGTGCTGGTGCACTGGGACGGCACGCCGCTGTTCCCGGACGCGACGGGGTAGGAGCCGCCGGAGAAATACACCGCGATGGCCACGGTGTCGGCGCGCATCTTGGTGAGCTGGGCGAGCAGGACGGCGCGCACTCGCTCCTGATCGGCTTTCGGGCCCGTCATCGTGGAGCCGCATGACAGATAGCGCGACAGGGGCTGACCGTTCCACCGATACAGCAGCACGAGCGACGTGTCGCCCGCGCGCCCGACGGCGCGGTCGAAGATCGTGGGCGTCACCTTGCGAGCCGAGAGAGCGGCCATGAGCGCGTCCCACACCGCCGTGGGCGGCGCGACGAGCTTCTGGATGACGGTGCCGTCCGGTGCCCGCTGCTCGATGGTTGCGCCCTGCTCGCCTGTTGCGCCTTCGATGCGTCGCGTGCCCGCGACGATCGGGCTGGCGGCGGTCTCCGGGTCGCTCGCCGGTGCGCAGCCCGCTACCGCGAACGCCGCGGACACGATCAATGCTCGATAGGCGAGTGTCTGCATGGATGTGTGTCAGGTGAGGTGAGAGTCGAGAATGCCCCCGTGAACGTGCGGTCCACGGGGGCATTCTGCTGTCCTGCGAACCTGCATGCTAGAACGTGTACTTCAGTTGGAGCTGCATCGCGTAGTTCGAGCTGATGTTCTGCGTGTTGAACTGGCTGAAGCTCGGGTTGAAGTTGAACACGCCTTGCGTCCCGTTGAACGACCGGCGCGTCAGGATGGTCGGGCTGTTGGAGCTGCCGAGGTCCTGCGCGCCCCAGCTGCGGTTGAGCAGGTTGAAGAAGTTGAAGATGTCCAGCTGCACCATGAAGTTCTGGCCGCGGATCGTCGGCAGCGACTGCCGGATGTCCACGTCCAGCCGCTTCGTCCACGGCGTGCGGCAGGTGTTGCGGTCCATGATCGTGCCACGCGCCGCATTGAGGCAGTCGTTGGAGCTGATGAACTGCTCGAACGCTGCCGCCTGAGTGGCTGGTGTGATGGCCGACGCGCCTGCGCCGTTCGTCGAGAACTGGATCTCCGAGGCCAGTGTGGCGTTGGTCGGCACGTAGATCAGGTCGTTGCTCGTAGAACCATCGCCGTTCATGTCGCCGCTGTATACGAAGTCGAACGGCACGCCGGATTCGGCGGTGAAGATGAACGAGACATCCGTCTTGGAGGCGAAGCTATACGTGCCGTTGGCGATGATGCGGTGCGGCGAGTCGAACTTGGAGACGGTCAGATCCTGCGCGTGGATGTCGCCCTTGACTGACCGGCCGAACTGCCAGTTCGAGTAGGCCACCGACGAGGTCATCGACGCGACGTCGTAGGAGTGGCCGTAGGTGTACGCCAGCTGACCCTCGAAGCTGTTGGAGAACCGCTTCTGAAGCTGGGCTGTAAGGTTGTACGCGTAGTCCTGCGATTGGTTGGTGAGGTTGATGACGTCGCTGATCCCTCTCTTCTTGTACGACGCGGCGATGTTGTTGCCGGTGATGACACCGTACATGAGCCGGCCGCGGCTGTCCGTCGTCAGCGGCTGGTCAGGCAGGTTGATGTTGTCGTAGAAGAAATTCTGGATCGACTTGGTGTAGATACCCTCGAGTGTGGCGACCACATCCCACGGCAGGCGTCGGTCGTAGCCGAGCGACCCGCGGAAGGTTTGTGGGAACTTGAGGTTGGGGTCGAGCGTGTTGACCGTGACCTGCGGGGTGAGCGTGGTACCGCGGCAGTTGGCCGGCACCGGTCCGGTGGCGCCGGGGAACGCGGGCGACGTGGCGGCCGAGGTGCAGGTAATGTTGGCGTAGCCATTCACCCCCGAATTCCCAAATGCATTGCTCAGCCAGACGTACGCCGGCCGGCCGACGAACAAGCCGGCGCCGCCACGCAGCTGGTTGACCTGATCCCCGCTCACGTCCCAGTTGAAGCCAAAGCGCGGCGACCACTGCATCACATTCTTGGGAACGTTGCTCGTGTTGACACCCAGCGAGTCAAGCACCAGCTGGTTGAGCCCCGGTGCCGACGTGAGCCCCGGCAGATCGAGCCGCAGGCCGTACTGGAGCGACAGGTTCGGCGACGCCTGCCATTCATCTTCGGCGTAGAAGCCGAGGGTACGGGCCGTGAAACGCGCCGCGCCGTCGCTGTTGTCGAGCTTGAGACCGATCTGCACGCGGTTCGGCAGACCCAGGTTCAGCGAATCGAGCGAGCCGAAGGTGTAGTTGCCGAGCGAGTTCTGCGCGAACAGGTTGCGCACCTTGAACCACTCGTTCTTCGTCCCGAGGGTGATGCGGTGTGTCCCGATCGGGATCGTGTAGTTGTCGGTGAACTCGAGAATGTCCTGATCGAGCTCGTTTCCCTGCGAGGAGTTCTCGGTCCCCGCGACGAGGGACGTGGTGCCGCCCGGCTTCGGCACGTTGTTCACCGTCACCATCGGCGCGTTGACCGGCGTGTTGCGCTTGTCGCGGATCGTGGTGTAGCCCGC
>JBJMNM010000028.1:0-2262 GCA_045804305.1 Gemmatimonadaceae bacterium
ATATCAACACGCTCACGCCCCTCGCCGCACTGCAACTCGTGGCCGAGCTCGCCGAGCTGGCGAAGTCGTGAGCCGCCGCCGACTGCGGGTGCGTCTCGTCCGACGAGGGGAGTACATTGAGCGCATGACGTCTTTCGTGACGCGGTCGAATGCCGCCGCCGTTCTCCTGCTGATCGCTGCGATCACCACCGCCTGTATGGACAAGGACACCTCGCAGAAGGTGGCGCAGGCGTTCCAGGCGGGCTCGTCGTCGCCGGACGAGCTGCCGCAGATGCTCAACACCGAGCTCCCGTTCCGATATCCGGCGGCGCTCTACGCGCGCAAAGTGCAGGGGAACGTGACGTTGCGGCTCCATGTAGATCGCGACGGCCAGGTGACCGCGGACTCCACGCGCATCGAGGAATCGAGCGGCTACGCCGCGCTCGACTCCGCGGCGGTGAAGGGCTCGCAAGAGTTGCGCTTCATCCCCGCAAAGCTGCATGGGGAGCCGATGCACGTCACGATTCTCTTTCCCGTCTACTTCCGTCACCCCGAGGCCCATGCGCTGCCGGGAGACACGATCTTGAAGCGCGTCACCACACCGGTGTCCGGGGAACGATGAGCACATCCACCTCTCTGGACGGAGCGGCATCACGGGCCGCGGCCGCCATCCGGCGCAACGCTCGTCCGTACGACAACGTGCTCGAGACGATCGGATGGACACCGCTCATCCGCCTGAATCGAGTGACGCGAGGGATCCGCACCCCCGTGTACGGCAAGGCCGAGTTCTTCAATCCAGGCGGATCGGTCAAGGACCGGATCGGGCTGCCGATCATCGAGCGCGCTGAACGCGACGGCTCACTGAAACCCGGTGGAACGATCGTGGAAGGCACGAGCGGTAACACCGGCGTTGGACTCGCGATCGCGGCAGCCCTCAAGGGCTACAAGTGCATCTTCACGATGCCGGACAAGATGTCGCAGGAAAAAGTGCGGCTGCTGAAGGCGTTCGGTGCCGAAGTGATCGTCACCCCGACGGCCGTGGCACCCGACCATCCGGACAACTACGTGATGATGGCGAAACGGATCGCTGAGGAGACGCCGAACGCGATTCTCGCGAACCAGTTCTATAACGATGCGAACCCCGAAGCCCACTACGCCACCACGGGCCCGGAGCTGTGGGAGCAGAGTGAAGGCCGCATCACGCACTTCGTGGCCGCGGCTGGAACCGGCGGCACGATCACCGGTGTGGGGCGCTACCTCAAGGAGCGGAATCCGAAGATCCGGATCATCGCCGGCGATCCGCAGGGATCCATCCTGGCGGAGCTATGGCGCAGCGAAGGGAAGACAAGGATCGACGGCGCGCCCTACAAGGTGGAAGGCATCGGCCAGGACAAGCTGCCAGGCACACTCGACCTTGCGGTGGTGGATGATTTCCGCACGGTCAGCGACCGCGATTCGTTCGCAATGGCGCGACGCCTCACGCGCGAGGAAGGGCTATTCGTCGGCGGCTCGGCGGGGCTGATTGGGCATCTCGCGCTGCAGGTGGCGCGCGAGATCGACGATCCCGATGCATTCGTCGTGACCTTCCTGTGCGACACCGGCGAGCGATACCTCTCCAAGCTGTACAACGACGAATGGATGCGGGAGAACCAGCTTCTCGAGCCTGACCGTGTCACGCTCGGCGATCTGCTCGATCACAAGGGTGACGGCGCGCCGGGTACACTCGTGAGCGCGGCGCCGGGGCAGCTCGTGCGTCAAGCGCTCGGCCTCATGCGGCTGCACGACGTGTCACAACTTCCGGTGCTCGACGAAGGAGAATGCGTGGGCAGCGTGACGGAATATGCGCTCACCCAGCGCGGGCTCGAGAGCTCTCGCTTCCTCGACGCGGTGGTGGGCGAGGTGATGGACGAGCCATTCCCGGTAGTCGAGTCCGCGCAGCATGTGGAGTCGGTCCAGAAGCTACTATCGAAGGCGACGCCAGCCGTGCTCGTGCGTGCAAGCGGCACGATCAACGGGATCGTGACACGAAGCGACATGCTGGCGTATCTCATGGCGCGCTGACACGCGCCGTGAACGGTCCGCCGTCAGTACTCACCATCCACGTTCTACCCGGGTCAGATGCGCATCACCGTGCTCATGGGCGGTACCTCCTCCGAGCGTGACGTCTCACTGGCGTCGGGACTACGAATCGCCGAGGCGCTGCGCTCACGCGGGCATACGGTGAAGAGCGTGGATACGGCGAAGGGACCGCTCACCGAGGACGACGAGCGACGCATGCTCAGC
>JBJMNM010000029.1:0-6673 GCA_045804305.1 Gemmatimonadaceae bacterium
ATGGGCGCACGCTCACGCGAAGTCGGCGCGCGCGTCGTCATCACGGGCACCGGAGGCGACGAGCTGTTCGCCGGTTCGAACCTTTACCTTTCCGATCAGCTGCGCCGCGGAGCATGGGGCCCGCTCGCCCTCGACTGGTATCGCATCCGCGGCCGCACGCTGAATGGATTTCGCGAGCGCGTGGTGAATCCCGCACTCGCCGCGCGCGCCAGCGGCGCGGGTGCGGATATCCCTGGTCCTTTCGAGCAGCGGCTGCTGCCCTGGCTGCGCGACGACTTCGTGAGTCGTCATCGGCTGCGCGAGCGCGAGCGCGCCGGGGCTCCCTACGGACGCTATCCGACGTTGTCGGCGACCGAGCAGGTATGGGGCATCACCGCGCCGATGTTCTCGCGGATCCGCGCCACGCTCTCCGCGGCGCAGATGCAAGCCGGCATCGTGAACCGGTCGCCCTTCCTCGACCGTCGACTGCTCCGCTTCGCGCTGGGCCGCCCGCGGAACGAGCGCGTGACGGCTCGCGAGACGAAGCGCCTGCTGCGCCGAGCCATGAAGGGATTGCTCCCCGACGAGTTCCTAGCTCCGCGGCCGGCGCGCACCGGCATCACCACGCAGTACATGCGTGAGCAGCTTCGAGGGCCGGCGCGCCCGATGCTCGACGCGGCCTTCGAGCGTCCCGTGCTCGCGGAGCTGGGGATCGTCGACGCGGCGCGTCTCCAGTCCGCCTGGCGCCAGTACCTCGAGTCCGGTCAGGGTCTGGCACTGAGCTTCTACGATGTCTATCAGACCGAGATGTGGCTTCGCGCACACCTGGGAGAAGGACACGTGGAGTCGGCGCGCGTCGAAGCGGCGGGAAACGCCGTCTCGTGATTCGTCAACGCATCTCATGAAAAGCTATCACGTATTCGGTGGAGTGCTCCGCTCCGAGCTCGAGTTCCCCGAGCTCGACGTCGCCGAGCAGGGTGAGCCCGACTGGACGCTCACCGAGACGTTCACTCCCGCTCCCGATGTGCCGCTCGGCGCGCCACTCGGTGAGGATCGCGTCGACGTGAACGTCATGGTGCGCTCGTACGCCATCCCCTCGGGATTCCGCCTCGTCTACGATGACACCGGCGTCTTCGACGTGAGCGAGGGTGGGCGCGCCATTCGCTGGCATCGGACGGCGTCCGCGGACGCCGAGGCGGGACGCCTCGACGTGCTTGGCCGCGTGCTCGCGCTCGCCCTCCACGCGTCGGGTTGGCTGTCGCTGCACGGCAGCGCCGTGGCGCTCGGCGCCGGCGCGGTGGCGTTTCTTGCGCCGAAGGGAAACGGAAAGTCCACGCTTGCCTTCGCGCTCATGCGCGCCGGCGGCGCGCTGATGACCGACGACACCGTCGTGATCGAGCCTGGTCGCCCGTCCATCGTGCGGCCAGGAGTACAGAGCGTGCGCCTCTTCCGCGATTCCGCCGACTGGCTGTCCGCGCCCGCGCCGCTCGCCGGCTCGTCCGACATCAAGGCGACGTTCGGGCAGCTCGCGACGGACGCACGTCGTCTCACCCGCGCGCCGCTCGCCGCGCTGTACCTGCTGCAGTCCGTCCCGGCGGGAGAGATCGATCAGCCAGTCGAGCGCGAGCTGCTCGAGGGGCCTCCGGCCGTCTTCCAGCTTCTGACGCAGACGAAGATCGGCACGCTGCTCGGCGGCGGCGAGGCATCCACCGTCTTCAACTCGGTCGTCGGGATCGCCGAGGGATCGCCGATCTATCGTCTTCGCGTCACACGCGATTACGAGCAGCTCCAGCACGTCGTGGAGCGCATTCTCGGGTGGCACGGAGGGGTCGGCGCGCGGGCGCTGAACCTCGAGCGCACCACCGCGTGACCATTGCTGCGCTGACGAGCGTGGCGCACGACGCGACGGCGACGGCGGCCGAGCCGGCGCTGCGCCTGCGACATCTGTCCAAGCGATTCCAGGTGCGGCGTGGGCTGGTCGCCGCGCTCCGTCGTCCGCGGGAGGGCACCTGGGTCCACGCGGTGCAGGACGTGTCGTGCGACGTGCAGCCGGGCGAGTTCTTCGGCCTGCTCGGACCCAACGGCGCGGGAAAGACGACGCTCTTCAAGATGCTCGCAACGCTGACGTCGCCCGACGAGGGAACCGCCACCGTGTACGGCGCCGACGTGATGCGTCAGCCGCGCGACGTGCGGCGCCTCGTCGCGCCGGTGGCGGCGGACGAGCGCGGCCTGCACTGGCGACTGTCGGCGCTGGAGAACCTTCGCCTCTTCGCCACGTTGTACGATCTGCGCGGCGCGGCGCTCGGCAACCGCGTCGACGAAGTGCTCGACGTGGTGGGATTGCGCGGGGCGGAGCGCCGCGTCGTGGGCACGTATTCCTCCGGGATGCGGCAGCGGCTCCTCATCGCGCGCGCGCTCCTCATCCGTCCGCGCGTGCTCCTGCTCGACGAGCCCACCCGTAGTCTCGACCCGGTGTCGGCGCGCGACTTCCGGCACTTTCTGCGCGAGCAGGTCGTGGGCCCGAGCAAGTGCACCGTCGTGATGGCGACGCACAGCGCCGAGGAGGCACTGGAGCTCTGCGATCGCGTGGCCGTGCTACACAAGGGCCGGCTGCTCGCCGTCGGGCCGGCACGCGCGCTCGAGCGTCAATTCAGCGACGAGCGCTACCGCATCCGCACGCGCCATCCCGAGCATCGCCTCTGGCGCGAGCTCGAGGCGGAAGGGGCGATCGACCGGTACACCGTCGGCGAGGTCGATGCCGACGGGTGGACATCGGTCGAGTGTCACGTGCCTCGTGGGCGAGATGCGGCGGCACGCGTGCTGGCGTCGCTCGCGGGTGCCGGTGTCACCGTCTCCGGCTTCGACCGCGTCGAGCTCTCGCTCGCTGATCTGATCGAGCGGATCGTTGCGACGGACGCGCCCCGGGCGGCCGATGCGTAGCGCCCTCGCGCTGATCCGCGTCAGCTTCCTGACCGCGGCCAGCTATCGCTTCGCGATGTTCGTCTCCATCGCGAGTCTCGGGCTCCAGATCGTGCCGACCTATTTCATCGGACGAACGCTGGACCCATTCATGGCGCCAGCGATCCAGGGGCAGGGGGGCGATTACTTCGGCTTCCTCGTCGTCGGCACGATTGCCTATCTGCTCCTCGCGGCATCCGTCGACGCGCTGCCGCGCGCGCTGGAGCGCGGCATCTCCACGGGAACGCTCGAGCTGATCTTCAGCACGCCGTCGTCGACGCCGTCGCTGCTCGTCGGCCTCACGGGATACGAGCTGCTGTGGACAGCCGCGCGCTGCCTCGTCGTGCTCGGCGCCGCGGCGGCATTCGGATTCCACGCGCACTGGAGCCGAATTCCCGAAGCGGTCGCGATCCTCGCGCTCGTCGTCGCGACTTATTTCGGCGTGGGGATGGTCGCTGGCGCGATGATCGTTGCGTTTCGCCGCACCGCCGCGCTACAGACCGTCATCATCGTGGGCTCGGCGATGTTCGGCGGCGTGACGTATCCGCCGTCACTCGTCACGACCGCCGTGTCGCGCTACAGCAATGCGCCCGGCTGGATCGGCCGACTGACGGAGGCGGTGCCGTTGACCTACGGATTGCGAGCGGTGCGCCAGGTGACGATCGACGGCGCCCCGTTGCGCGCCGTGATGTCGGACGTCGGCATCCTCGCCATCTTCTGTCTCGTCTTCGTGTCCCTCGGCTCGCTGGCCATGACGTATGCGCTCCGCCGCGCTCGCGCCGAGGGCACGCTGTCGCAGTATTGAACACCTGCGGCTGTCGCTCATCGCATCGTGCAACGAGATGATGCATCTCGCGAATTGCACGATCGCTACTGTGACGGGAAGCACAGACAAGTTGCCTGTGCGCGAGCAGACTCAGCGCCAGATGTCGAGAGCCGCGTCGTGTTTGCGGATCGACATTCCCGCCAGCTCGAACAAGCCTGACAATGGATCGCCTGCGCTTCGCGTCTCCTTCGGGAAACAGTCTGCGCGAATGCGTGACGCACGCGGCCGGTTCTCGTCGTACAGACGTCGGTGACGTGCACGTTGTCGCCACGAAATGCAAGACGAGCTTGCGGAGTGCAAGGTACGTCGGTGGTACAAGTGCTTCGCACACGTAGTGGGTAGTCCTCTTGTTCTTCGTCGGTAACATCACACTGCAAAAGTAGTTCACCGGCAGGATCGCTTCCCTCCGAGTGAGGGAATCGCGACAAAGGCAAACCCGGCGAAAGCCGGCGACGCAAAGCTACGAGGCTACGGCGACTTCCCCTGTCGCTATGCCAGTCGGGCCGCCGAACGAGTCCTCGGAGGGATAATGCGTCGCCACGCTCGAATTGGCGCGACCACCTGGGTTGCGCTGTCGCTCGTCGCCGTCGGCTGTGGGGAGAAGTCTCCCAGCGCACCGATCATCGGACATGACACCGGCTCGTCGCAGATCGCGCTGAGGAAGCGCGCTGACACGGTCGGCGTGGACGAATCGATCCAACTCAGCGCCATCGTCCCGTCGGAGCCGGGCTCGATGGCACCGACGGTGTCGTGGAGCACCTCGGACCCCAGCGTCGCCATCGTCACGCAGAGCGGCGTGCTGTTCGCGCTGAAGTCGGGGCGCGTGACGGTCACCGCCACGTCGCACGGGAGTAGCGACGCCGCGACGGTGACCGTGCGACCTGGCGTCCGCGACGTCACGTTCGACAGCGACTCGATGTCGATCAGTCTCTCGCAGTCGGTGACGCTCCCCTACCGCGTCACGGACACCGACGGCAATCAGGTCGACCTGAGCACACACAAGGTCGAGTGGGTCACGAGCGACGCGCAGGTCATCCCGCTCACCGGCGATGCAACCGTGACCGGTCGCTCGATCGGGCGCGCCAACCTGCGGCTGCGGGTGGACAGGAAGGAGGCGACGACGACGGTGAAGGTGATGGCGAAGCCCGTCGCGAAGGCCCTCGTCTCGCCGACGAGTCTCACGATCGGCGTCACGCAGAGCGCTGCCCTCACCGTCACGTCATACGACGTTCACGGCGATGTCCTCACCGGCCGCATTCTGTCCTGGAGCTCGTCCGATCAGTCCATTGCCTACGTCAGTCCGAGCGGCGTCGTCACCGGCGTGGCGAATGGAAGTGCAACCGTCACGGTGAACGTGGATGGACGCCGGACGGTGACCGTTCCGGTCACCGTTGGAGCGGGCCCCACGAATCCGAGCGTGTCGGTCGCGTCGATTGCCGTGTCGCTGAATACCGCGACGGTGACCGTGGGACAGACCACGCAGGCCATTGCCACGGCGAAGGACGCGAGTGGCAACGTCCTCACCGGCCGCACCATCGTCTGGCACACGTCCGATCCCACCGTCGCTGCGGTGGACGGCGGCGGCGTCCTCAACGCGCTGAAGGCCGGTACGGCGGAGGTGACCGCGGTCTCGGAGGGACAGACGGGAAGCGCTTCGCTCACCGTCGCGTCGTCCCCCAACGCGCCGGCGCCAGCCGCGAGCATGAGCATTAGCGTCTCGCCGACGCTCAGCGTCGGTCAGTCGGCCCAGGCGGTGGCGACGCTGAAGGACGCGAGTGGCAACGTGCTCACGGGACGCGCCGTCAACTGGGTCTCGTCCGACGCGAGCATCATCAGTGTCAGCGCGACTGGTGTCGTCACCGCGCTCAAGGGCGGCGGTGTCACCATCAGCGCGAGCGTCGACGGCGGTGTCTCGGCCAGCGCCGTGGTCTCCGCCGTGGCGCCCAAGCCGGCGATCAGCACGATCTCGCTCAGTGCGGTCGCGACACAGATCAAGATTGGTGAGGTCACGCAGATCACGGCGGTCGCGCGTGACGCGAACGGCAACGCGATCAGCGGCGTGCCGGTGACCTTCTCCGCGAGTCCGAGCACGATCGCGACGGTCTCCGGAGGCGGCATGGCCGCCGGAGTCGGCGTCGGTTCTGCGATGGTCTACGCCAAGGCAGACACCGTGACGCGTGGTATCGGGCTTACCGTTCTCGACGCGCCGGCGCCCACCGCACCCGCCGGTTCGACTCCGCCGCCCGGTAGCGGGACGCTGAACGCCATCGCAACCATGGCCACGCTTCCCCAGGCGACGGTGAGTTCTGCGTATCCGACGCCCGTGCGACAGATCAGGGTCGCTGCAGGCAGCAACCTCCAGTCGGCGATCAACGCCGCGCAGCCAGGCGACGAGCTGCTCCTCGCGCCTGGTGCAAGCTTCGTCGGCAACTTCACGCTGCCGAACAAGGGTTCCAGCTCGGCGTGGATCACCCTGCGCACGGACGTCACCGACGCAGAGATCGGTGCGGCGGGCACGCGCATGACGCCCAGTCGGGCCGCGAGCGCCAATCTGACCAAGATCCTCACTCCCAACAATGCAGCGGCGATCGCGACCGACCTGTCGTCGCACCACTGGCGCCTCACGGGCCTCGAGATCGGCGGCACCGCCGCGGCGCAGGAGATCAACGGCATCGTCCGGTTCGGCGACGGATCGGGCTTGCAGAACAGCCTCTCGCTCGTGGCGCACGATCTCGTGCTCGACCGCTCGTACGTGCACGGCATGTCCACGCAGGCGGTGCGGCGCTGCGTCTCACTGCAGAGCGCGGCGACGGCCATCGTCGATTCCTGGATCTCCGACTGTCATTCCAACAACGGCGACTCGCAGGCGATCGTCGGATGGAATGGCCCCGGGCCCTTCCTGATCGGCAA